>NZ_JBSFKO010000024.1:0-154182 GCF_053598575.1 Streptomyces sp. NPDC001100 | reverse complement strand
CCCGAAGGCAGCCTGAGCCAGGAATCCCCCAGCTTCAGCTGGGGGAGGATGTCAACAGTTCATGGAACGGCACGGTCACCCACAGCGGGACGCAGTACACGATCACCTCCCCCTCCTGGGAGGCCCCGCTCGCCCCCGGTGACTCCGCGCCCGTCGCCGGCATGGACTTCAGCTACACCGGCTCGGTCGTCCAACCGAGCGCCTGCCAGATCAACAACGGCCCCTGCGCCGGCGTCCCCGCCGACACCGTGGCGCCCTCGCCCCCCACCGGCCTCGCCGTCCGGGCCACCGGCCCCGGCACCGTGACACTGGGCTGGAACGCCTCGACCGACAACGTCGGCGTGGTCGGCTACCGGGTCTACGAGGGCAGCAACGTCATCGCCGCCGCCTCCGGCACCACGTTCACGGTGATCGGCCTGCTCCCCGGCAGCAGCCACAGCTTCTCGGTGACCGCGCTCGACGACTCCGACAACCAGTCGGCGCACTCCGCGACGCTCACCGCGACCGCGGGCAGCGGCTCAACTCCCGGCGTGGCGGCCCCCTTTGTCGACCTCGGCGCCTACCCGACGCCGAACCTCACGCAGATCGCCACGAACACCGGGCTGCGGCAGTTCTCGCTCGGCTTCATCACCGCCGGCTCGACCGGTTGCTCCGCGAGCTGGTTCAACTCCTATGACCCGGGCGCCGCTTGGGACCGGGCGGACTTCGACTCACTGCGTGCGATGGGCGGTGACGTACGGCCGTCCTTCGGCGGCGCGTCGGGCACCGAACTGGCCCTCGCCTGCACCAGCACGACCGCGCTCCAGGCGCAGTACCAGAAGGTCGTGGACGCCTACGCCCTGGACCGCGTGGACTTCGACATCGAAGGCGCCGCGGCGGTCGACCACGCCTCGATCGACCGGCGCTCGACGGCCGTGGCCGCGGTCCAGGCCGCGCAGCGCTCCAAGGGCCGCGACCTCAAGGTCACGCTCACCCTCCCGGTCCTGCCCAGCGGTCTCACCGCCGACGGCGTCTACATCCTCAACTCCGCCAAGTCGCACAACCTGAACGTCGACACCGTCAACCTGATGGCCATGGACTACGGCGACAGCGCCGCACCCGGTCCGTCCGGGAAGATGGGTACGTACGCGATCCAGGCCGCGACCTCGACCCGCGCCCAGATCGCCTCGGTGTGGCCGAACCTCACCACCGCCCAGACCTGGGCGACGGTCGGCCTCACCCCGATGCTCGGTCAGAACGACACCGCCAGCGAGGTCTTCACGGCCGCCGACGCGCAGCAGGTGCTCACCTTCGCCAAGCAGAACCACCTCGGCGAGCTGGGCTTCTGGGACGTCACACGCGACGGGAACGCCTGCACCGGTGCCCTGAGCCAGTGCACGAACATCCCGCAGACCCCGTACCAGTTCTCCAAACTGTTCGCGACCTACGCGGGCTGAGCCCCCGAAGTCTCCCGCACCCCGTAGGACGTGCCGAACAGGCGCGTCACCACCCGCCTGTTCGGCACGTCCACGGGGGCGAGGGGACTTGGCATCGCGCTGTGACCATGTGCGCCGCACTCCGCCGGCCCCAGGGATCGCCCGGGTCGGGTCAGCGGAGCGTGCGGGTGAACTGGTACGCGCTCTGCGACGTGCCGCTGCAGGTGTCGGACAGCTGACCATTGGTGGCGCAGGCCTTGTCCCGGCCCAGCGACCAGAAGGAGAGCTCCTGAATACCCTTACTGGCTGCGAAGTTGGCGAGTGTGGTGGCGTTGGCGGTGGTGAACACCTCGGCCGTGGTGTCGTTCACGCCGATCATGGGGGTGTTCCCCTCCATGGCCCACAGCTGCGCGGAACTCTTGGTCGTCCAGATCCGGCCCAGTTGGCCGTGCAGGGCGGTCGCCGCGTCGGTGGCCGCCTTGCCCATGTCCATGGCGGGGCCGTAGTCCATGGTCATGATGTTGACCAGATTGACGGTCAGGGCGTTGCTCTTGGCGTTGTTCAGCAGGTTGATCGAGTTCTGCTCCAGGCCGGTCGGATCGACCGGGAGGGTGTACTGGACGTCGAGCCGGTGCCCCGCTGTCGCGTACTCGCTCTGCAACTGTGCCAAAGCCTTGTTGCGCCGGTCGTTGGCAGCCGTGTTGTTGAGGGTCGAGCCCTCGATGTCGAGGTCGACGCGGGTGAGGTTGAGGCTGTCGATGACCCGCTTGTACTGGGCCTTGAGGGATGACACCGACGTACAGGCGACGCCCAGTTCGGTGCCCGAGGCGCCACCGAAGGAGGCGATGACGTCGCCGCCAGCCGCCCTCGTGGAGTTGATGGCGGCGGTCCAGGAGGAGTCGGTGATGGACGTGTCGCCGTTGAAGGTCGCGTTGCAGCCGTTTCCGGCGATGACGAAGGCGAGGGTGAAGTACTTCTGGCCGGTGGCACTGCGTGCGTTGGCCAGGGCGGACGGGGAGTTCCACGTCTCGGCGTACGGTGCCGAGTACCGGGCGGGGAAGCCGGGCCCCGGGTTCGCCGCTGTCGGGGCGGCGGATGCCGAGGGGGCGACGACGGCTGCCACCGCCGCACCGGCGGTCACGGCAACGGCCAGTGTGAAGCTGCTCTTTCGACGCATGAGTCCTCCAGGACACAGCACACCCAGTGCGCTGGTGGGGGGGTAGAGGAAACCACACCTGTTCACATCAATGAACATTTTCTGTGCACATGAACAGACTGAAGCCATTAAGGCCTAGACCAATAGATCCGTCAACCCCCGCGGCAGCAACAGGCGTTCGCTACGGCCCTTGTGCCCACGGCCAGTTGGAGACGTCGGCCGGTCACGGAAGGGGAGAGGACATACCGCGGCCCCGAGGCGATCGAAGCACTCGGGGCCGCGTCTGCGCGTTGCGGGAATGGAGGGCGGTCGCCTACGCGGCGATGTGCTCTGCGGGGCTTCAGCCAAACGATCGTCCCCGCAGGCAATAGGTGAGGCCCGGGGACACTGTCCCCTCCACTCCCACGGCCCTTCCAACCACACCGCCCCACCGTGCATTCCCGATCGGTAGGACGGGGCCCCGTCGGCGACGATGCGGCGCGAGAATCCCGCCGAAGCAGGCGTGGGGAGAGGGCCCTCCGTGGTGGCGGAACGACCCCCGCACTGCCGTCACCCCCGCCCCGCCCTCGCCGGGAACGATCCGCTTCCGCCGGCCGTGCCGTACCCGCGCCCGCGAACGGGCGCCGGCGCCGTCAGGACGAAGGCGCGGACATCCGGCTCGCCCGAACGCCCGGACACGAGTCGGGGTCGGGCACGCTCGCGGTCACATACCGGACCTGTTCTTCGGGTCCGGCTTCCATTCCTCGGCCAGCAGCCCGAGGAGCACCTCGTCGACGAACTCCCCCATCACCCAGGCCGCCGAACGCAGCACCCCCTCGCGGACGAAGCCGTTGCGCTCGGCGGAGCGCAGCATCGCATTGTTGTCCGTCAGCGTCTCGATCTGCAGCCGGTGCAGGCCGCGGACGACAAAGCCGTAGTGGCACAGCACCGCGACCACGTCGGTGCTGTAGCCCTTGCCACGGGCCGAGGGCAGCAGGCCGAGGCCGATGTGCGCGGTCCGGTTGTGGTCGTCGATGCCCCACAGCACCGCGCTGCCGATCAGGGTGCCGGAGTCCAACTCCACCACGGAGAAGGGTTCATGCGCCCGCTCCTTGTCGTCCACCACGAACTGCGAGTTCTTCGAGCCGGGCGAGATCGGCCGCCACGGCCGACCGTTGGCCCGCGCCTGGGTGGCCACGTCGTCGTAGAGCTCCGAGTGCAGGATCGGGATGTCGTCCTCGTGACGGGCCCTGAGCCCGACCTTGTCACCCTTCAGCATGCGAGATTCCTATCCGAGCGGGACGGCCTGCGGCAAACGGATATCCGGCCTCGTCGACGAGTGGTTCAGGGGGCGGTGAAGCCCGCCTTGACCATGTCGGCAAAGGGGCGGCGCAGTGCCATCGGGGATGAGCTCGGGGGCGTGGAGGGAGGCTGCAGCGCTCCAACTGCTCCCAGCTGCCGTCGAGTCCAGCAATGGCAGCACGTCATGGCCTCAACGGCCATCCGGCGGCATGCGCATGCGTCGCACTCTCAGCTGGACCCCGCCTGGAGACCTCCCTCCTGCACGAGGATTTCGTCGGCAGCGCCCAGACACGGCACGGGCTGCCGGCCACGGTGATCACCCAGGTGTTGCGGGGGTGGGGCCACCGCTCCTCGGCGAAGCCAACCGCGAGCGCGGAATCGTCAAGACCTGTGGACGGCTGCGGCATCCGGAAGGGCATCGCTTCCTGATGCGCGCGTCGTTCGACGCGTATCGTCCGAACATGGACACCACCGCCTCACCGCGCGTCCTCGTCATCGGACTTGATCCGTATCGGGTGCCCGGGCCGTGGGATCCCGAGCCGGTCGCCAGGGCGATCGAGTCGGGGCTGGCCAAGTTCGCCGAACACGGTGTGGGCGTGGAGACCTGCCTGATCGGCCCTGATGGAAGTGACGACGTTGCAGCGGTCGTCGGGAGTGCGCTGGGAGCTCATCCGTGGGAGTGCGTCACCGTCGGCGGTGGCCTGCGGCACTCGGACGGCCAAGTCGAACTCCTTGAGCTCGTCATCAACCTGATTCGGCGGCACGCACCCGCTGCGGCCATCGCGTTCAACAGCGCCCCGGACACCACCTACGAGGCCGCTGCCCGTTGGATCGAGTGACGACAGCTGACATCTGTGGGGCAGAGGTCCGCGACTGTGCCGAGGTGGTGTTCACGGGGTGGGGAGGTCCGGACCTCGAAAGGTACCTGCCGTTCGGACCACGGGCCGTCACCGGGCCGAAAAGCCACAGGTCAGCCGCCCGGCGCTGCCGCCGACCGGGCCGTCCCAGTGCGCGGCCGCCGCCAGGACTGCGGCGGCCGCGCTCGTTCCGAGTACGGCGCCGGCAACGACGTCGCCCGGGTAGTGCACCCCGGTGTGGACACGCGAATAGCCCACGGCACAGGCCAGCAGGCCGAGAGGGATCGTGACGGCCGGCAACGCGGGCCCGACCGCCGCCGCGAAGGCCACGGCGGAGGCGGTGTGGCCGGAGGGGAACGAGGCGGATGCCGGCATGGGGACGTGCCGGCCGGGGAACGGCGAGTCGACGGCACGGTGTGGACGTGGCCGCCGTACAAGACGCTTGCCGAGCAGATTGGCCGTGGTGGAGGCGACGCCGATCGCCGCTACGCCGAGTACCGCGGCGCGGCGGGAGCGGCCGGGGCGCAGAGCCAGGGTGGCGGCGATCAGGAGAGAGATCTTCGAGTGGTCGGCCGCCGCGGACAGTCGGCGCAGCGCCGAGTCCAGTGCCGGTGTGCTGGTGACCGTCACCGCTTCGTAGAGCGCCTGGTCTAGGGTGGCAAGATCGCGCAACAGGCCCTGCGGTACTCGCTGTTGCCGACGGCGAGTCTCAATCATCGCTCTGCTCCTGGTTCTTGTCGCGTGGGGGGACTGTTCGGTCGTGGCTCTCGTGTTCCTGGGGCGACCGGTCGAGGGCAAGGCGCAGGATGCGGTACCAGTCGACGGTCGGTGCGACGTACGGCGCCCCGGGACGTTCCCGTGGCACGCGGACCCGCAGTGCGCCGGGTCGTATGGTGCACACGACGGGCGGAGGCAGGACGAGTGCCTCGCCGTCCACGGCCACCGGGATGGTCTCCTCGTCGGACTCCACGACGACGCTGCGGGACGTCAGGGTCGTGATGCCGCTGGCCCGCTCCCCCAGCAGCGCCAGTTCGGCGGCCTGCACCGCACCCCCGACCCTGACCGCGATCACGCCGAGCGTGCCCGTGTCGAGCCGTTCTCTGCGGCCACCGGTCAGGGGGTCGGCCCGTACGTAGGGGTTGTTGCTGACCAGCACCGCCTGTGGGGCCTCCAACCGCTCCTCGTCGGTCCGGGCACTGAGTTCGGCGCCCGCGTCGCCCGCCAGCAGGTCCGGCAACTGGTCGAGGGCGGTGACCGCTTTGGCGTCGCGGTAGTCGGGGTTCTGCACGATGTGCGCGTACGTACCGAACGAGGCGGTGTTGACGAACGGCCGCCCGGAGATGTCTCCGAGGTCGACGCGGAGTTCCACACCGTCCGAGAGCGCCTCCAGGCTGCTCACCGGATCGTCCCGGTCCAGACCGAGGTCCATGGCGAAGTGGTTGCGGGTGCCGGCCGTCACGACCATGAACGGCAGACCGTGTTCGGCGGCCACTCCCGCCACCTGGGCCTGGGTACCGTCGCCGCCGGCCACGCCGAGCAGGTCCGCTCCCTCGGCGACAGCCTGCCGGGCCAGCTCCACCGGATCCGGATCCGTGTCGAGGTCGAGCAGGATCACCCGCGCGCCCAGTGCCTCGGCCCGCTCGACGAGTCCGTACCGCCCGACCTTCCCGCCACCCGACTTCGGATTCATGATCAGCACGGCCCGGCGGGGCGGGCGGACCGTTCGGGTGTGCATGCCGTGCGGCTTGCGCAGACGGCGCAGGGCACTCCGCGCACAGCCGAGCGCGGCCGTCCACGCCGCGAGGGCGACGACCGCGACCACCCACAGGCCCGACACGGCGTACAGCACCAGGACGCCGACGGGTGCGCCGATCGCCAGCAGGGCACCGAGGAGCCGGGCGAATCCGCGGTGCGCCAACGCCCACCACAGGCCCGCGCCGGCCAGTGCGAGGCCCGCCAGACCCAGCAGCAGGATGAACCAATGGCCGGTGCCGGCCACCACTGCCGCCACTGCTCCCGCAATGCACAGCAGGGCGAGGCGGGCCAGGGCTCGCGCCGAGCCGAGACCCGTCTCGGGTCCGTGGCGCTCCGTCTCACGCGTCGTTCCGGTCTCGTTCAATGTCACTTCCCGGTCATGGCCCCATCGGTGATCGACCGAGCCTCGACGACATGCATCGCAGAGTGGATCAAGACTACAGGCCGGGTCCCGCCGCCCCCGGGCACTCACTCAGAGGTGGCCGTCCAGGAACGTCCGTACCTCGGCGACGGTCATCGGCCCCGTGCCGTGCGCCACCGCCTCCCCCTCCTTCAGCAGGACGTAGGACGGGGCTCCGGTGATCCCGTATCGCACGGTCGCAGCCGGACACCGTGTGATGTCGGCGCGAA
This sequence comes from Streptomyces sp. NPDC001100, assembly GCF_053598575.1. Taxonomy (NCBI): domain Bacteria; kingdom Bacillati; phylum Actinomycetota; class Actinomycetes; order Kitasatosporales; family Streptomycetaceae; genus Streptomyces; species Streptomyces sp. NPDC001100. The sequence goes on along the minus strand of NZ_JBSFKO010000024.1, from coordinate 147,088 downwards.
CGGCCGTAAGGCGGCCTGTGTAGTCGTCGGCGATGCCGTCCACGACGAGGTCCATCACCCGGCAGGGCTCGATTGCCTTGGGCCATGTCCCGGTGAAGTACGCGAGGACCGGAACTCCGCTCATCCCGAGGATGAAGTCGAACTCCGCGTCCTCACGGGGTCGGTGAACCCTCTTCGCCATGGAAGCTCCTGACCTCACGTTCCGTCATGCCGTCCCCATCATCCCGCGCACGTTGCGGCAGGCCTGCCCTGTCCTACTGCTCACTGACAGCGCCCCTACGCGTCAACCGACCCGAAGACCGACCGCCAGCGTCAGCTCAAGGACCCGGTGCGGCGATGCGAGGTCCGGGAACAGTTCCCGCAGCTGCGACATCCGGTACCGGACCGTCTGGGGATGGACGAACAACGCCGCCGCCACCTCGTCCCGTCTGCCCTGGTGGAGCAGCCACGCCCGCAACGTCTCCTCCAGCCGCCGTGCGGTCGCGGCAGGCAGGGTCCGCAGTGGTGCGAGGGCTCGGGCCCGCAGGTCCGCGTACGCGTCCGCGTCGGCACTCAGCACCAGCTCGGGCAGATGGTCGTCGGTGTCGCGGATGTCGGAGGAGAGGGAGCGGGCGCGTACGGCTCGTGCGTACGAGGCGGACGCTCGGGTCCACGGCCGGGCCGGCCCGACCACGGCGGTCCGGTCGGTCAACTGCCGCAGGATATGGGGGCGGTCGGCGTCGGGGACGAGCAGCACACCGGTGGTGTCCGGCAGATCGTCGAGAACGAGGGTGCTCGGGTCGAGCGTGCGGTAGGCGGGCCGGGCCTGGGCCGCGGGCAGCAGGACCGCGGTCAGGGTGACCGGAGGCTGCCACCCGGCCCGCTGAGCAGAGGCCAGCAGGACGTCCGGGCTCGCGCCGGCGAGGAGATCGCGGGCCAGGTGTTCCAGATGGCGCTCGTGGGCCCTGCCCCGGGCGGCCAGTTCGTCGGCGTGGCCCGCGGCGCTCGCGGCGGAGAGCTCGTCGATGTACGCGAAGGTCAGTTCGGCGAACTTGGCGACCTCGGCGGCGGGCAGGCCCGCGGGAACGGCGCCCGCCGCCAGGCCTCTCCAGGCCACGCGGGCGCCGACGCGGTAGGCGCTGAGCAGGGCGTCCATCGAACGGCCGTCGCGCACCTCGCCGCGGCCCAGGTCGTAGGCCGCGTCACCGCCGTCGCCGCCCGTGGCGGTGCCGCTCGCGAGGTCCAGGTAGTGCCCCAGGGCGGTGCGGACGGCTCGTCGGATGGTGCCGCCCATGGGGCCCGAAAGGGCGTTGGCGTAGGGAGGGACCTCGTCGATGATCGCCTGGACGACCTCGTCGGCGGTGCTCGCCAGCGCGGCCCGGAGTGCTGTGACCGTCGTCTCGTCCAGGGCCAGTTCGCCGGCCCTCTGGATTGCATGGCTCACGTTTTTGTTCCCTGCGAACAATTCAGCGGATCAGATTCACGCCTTACGGACAGGACTTTACGCCTTCGGGCGCAGCAGGCTGGAGTCATGACGAGTACAGCCCTGCGCAGCAGGGCGTGGAAGCTGCTGGAGATGGTCACGACGCCCCTGCTGCCGTCGGACTACCTCGACCTGGTCAGCCCGCTGCGTGCCGGCGCCGACCTGCGAGGGCGCATCGAGGCCGTGCACCCCGAGACGGGTGACGCCGCGACCATTGTGATCAGACCGGGCCGGGGCTGGCGCGGCCACACGGCCGGTCAGTACGTGCGGATCGGGGTCGACGTCGACGGGGTGCGCCTGTGGCGTGCCTACTCCCTCACCTCGCCGACCGACCGCCCTGACGGCCGCTTCACGATCACCGTGAAGGCGATCCCGGACGGCAAGGTCAGCAACCACCTGGTGCGCAGGGCCAGACCGGGCACGCTGATCCAACTCGACCAGCCGACCGGTGACTTCGTGCTGCCGCGGGCCAGGCCCGCCAAGGTGCTGTACCTGACGGCCGGCAGTGGCATCACGCCCGTGATGGGCATGCTGCGCGACACCGAGTTCGACGACGTCGTCATGGTCCACTGCGCGCCCCGGCCGCAGGACGTGATCTTCCGCAGCGAACTGCACGACCTGGTCGCGGACAAGAAGCTGCGGCTCACCGAGGTGCACACCGACACGGACGGCAAGCTCGACATCGCCCGTCTCGACGAACTCGTGCCCGACTGGGCCGAGCGCGAGACCTGGGCGTGTGGGCCCGCGGGCCTGCTCGACTCCGCCGAGAAGCACTGGAGCGAGCACGGCGTACCGGAGCGCCTGCACACCGAACGCTTCCGCCCCCGCATCGTCGTCACCGGCGACGGCGGGGAGGTCACGTTCAGCACCACCGGCAGGACCGTCGACGCGGACGGCGCCACGCCGTTGCTGGACGTCGGCGAGGAGGCCGGCGTGCTCATGCCCTCCGGGTGCCGCATGGGCATCTGCTTCGGCTGCGTCACGCCGCTCAAGGCGGGCGCCGTCCGCGACCTGCGCACCGGCGAGATCACCGAGGCCGAGCCGGGCGTCCTCATCCAGACCTGCGTGTCCGCCGCCGCGGGCCCCTGTGACATCGAACGGTAGGAGCACTTTGACCGCCATCGACCCCACCGCCCACCTGACCGCGGAGCAGATCGAGGAGCTCGGCCGCGAGCTGGACGCGATCCGCGACGAGGTGATCGCGAGTCGCGGCGAGAAGGACGCCGCGTACATCCGCAAGGTCATCTCGGCGCAGCGCAAGCTCGAACTGGTCAGCAGGGGCGTGCTGTTGTTCTCGCTCTTCCCGCCCGCGTGGGTGATCGGCACCGCCGGTCTGTCCGTGGCGAAGATCATGGACAACATGGAGATCGGGCACAACATCCTGCACGGCCAGTGGGACTGGATGCGGGACCCGAAGATCCACTCCACCACCTGGGAGTGGGATCACGTCTCGCCGTCCGAGCAGTGGAAGCACTCGCACAACGAGCTGCACCACACGTACACCAACGTGATCGGCAAGGACAACGACCTCGGCTACGGCATCATGCGCGTCGACGAGGACCAGAAGTGGCACCCCTTCCACCTCGGGCAGCCGCTGTGGAACTTCCTCAACGCCTGCTTCTTCGAGTACGGCATCGCGGCGTACGACCTGGAGCTCGGCAAGAACCTGCAGAAGCGCCGCCGCAAGAACCCGGAGTTCCGCGAGCGGGCCAGGGCCGTGGGCCGCAAGATCCGCAAGCAGGTGCTCAAGGACTACGTGATCCACCCGCTGCTGTCGGGCCCGTCGTTCCTCACCACGCTCGGCGCCACGTTCACCGCGAACCTGGTCCGCAACATCTGGACCCACTCGGTGATCATGTGCGGGCACTTCCCCGAGGGCGTGCAGGTCTTCGAGCGCCGGTCGATCCAGGGTGAGACGCGCGGCCAGTGGTACCTGCGCCAGATGATGGGCTCGGCGAACATCAGCGGCAGCAAGGCCATGCACTTCATGACGGGCAACCTCTCCCACCAGATCGAGCACCATCTCTTCCCGGACCTGCCGAGCAACCGGTACGCCGAGGTCGCGGTGAAGGTGCGCGCGCTGTTCGAGAAGTACGAGCTGGAGTACGTCACCGGGCCGCTGCCCAAGCAGGTGTTCTCCGCATGGCACAAGGTCTTCCGGCTCTCGCTGCCGAACAAGAAGCCCGCGGTAAAGGCCACGACGCCGGAGCGCGAGCAGGAGCTCGTCGCGGCCTGAATCGCGGTACGGGGTCAGATCTTTCGGCCGTACCGGCCGCACCGCCGGGTTCGGTGAGATGGGTTGCGGGCGGTGGGCGGCCGGGGGCCGCCCGGGCCAGCGGTGGGGCCGTTGGCAGCCGCCGCGAACGCCACGGCTGCCGCGTCCGTCGGTTACGAGCCGTTCTTTGTCCCGATGCCATGGGCCAGGAGGCTCTCGGCGGTGTCCTCGATGGTGTCCTCGATGGGACGTGCTCGCCAGTCGAGAAGTTTCTCCGCCTTGGCGCTTGTGGCGTCGAGGTCCCGGCCGAGCTGGTGTCTGAGCAGCCGTAGTTCGGGGTTCACGGTGCCCAGTGTGCGGGCGAGCCACAGGGGCAGTTCGCGGGTCGGGGCCTTCGCGGCCCGGTCGCCGAGGCGGTCGTGGAGGATGCGTGCGATGTCGATGACGCGCAGGCTGTGTCCGGCGACTGCCAGGAAGCGTTCGCCGGCGGCTGCCGGATCGGTCATCGCGCGCAGGTGCAGGTCCGCGACGTCGCGGACGTCGACGAAGCCCATCCCGAAGGGCGGGCAGGCGGGAACCCGTCCTTCGAGCATTCTGCGGACCAGCCGCAGGGACGGCGGGTCGTCCGGGCCGAGGAGGGGGCCGAGGACTCCCACGGGATGAACCGCCGCCAGTTCCAGACCGCCGCCTTCGTCCTGGACGAACTGCCAGGCGGCGCGTTCGGCGAGGGTCTTGGAGCGCTGGTAGGGCGGGATGTCGCTGTCGACGTCGGTCCAGTCCTCCTCGGTGAACGGGGTCGAGCGCGGAGGGTGCCCGATCCCGATGGCGCCGAAGGCGCTGGTCAGGACGACCCGGCGCACGCGGGCGTCACGGGCCGCGCGCAGTACCCGCAGGACGCCCTCGCGTGCCGGGACGACCAGGTCGTCGTCGTTCGCGGGCGTATGACGCAGTGTCGGCGAGGCGACGTGGAGAACGTAGTCGCAGTCGGCGACGGCGGCGTCCCAGCCGTCGGGCTGTTCGAGGTCGGCGCGTACGATCGTGAGGCGGTCGTCGTCGAATGGTGTGGCCGTGTGCAGCCAGGAGCGCAGTGCCGGTTCGCGCCGCAGGTCGCGAACTGTCGTGCGGACCGTGTGCCCGGCGTCGAGCAGTGCCGTCACGCACCAGCTCCCGATGAATCCTGTTCCGCCGGTGACCAGTACTCGTGTCATCTGTCTCTGCTCAGCTCTCGACTCGTGCCATAAGGGGTGCCGGCGGGTGCGTCGCGCGATGCCGCTGGGTGGCGGCGCCGGAGCGGACGATGGTGTTCATGCGAGGGCCATGCCGGGGACGCGCTTGCGGATGGCCTCCAGCTCGGCTTCGTCCGAGACGCCCTGCCAGTCGTACCGGGGTGTGTACGGGGCCTCCAGGGCGCGCACGTCGTCGTCGGTGAGTTCGAGGTCGAGAGAGGCCACCGCCTCGTCGATCTGCCGGGTCGAGCCGGCGCCGACCAGGGGTGCGGTGACGACCGGCTGGTGTCGCAGCCAGGCGAGCGCGACCTGGGCGCGGCTGACGCCGTGCGCGGCGGCGACCTGTCCGACCGCGTCGACGATCGCGCGGTTGGACGCCTCCTCGGCCGGCGAGTAGAGCAGGTCCGCGTAGGCGCCGTCCGTCTCGGAGCGCACCGTCGAGCGGGCGTCGTCCCACGCGCGGGTGAGGCGGCCCCGGGCCAGCGGTGACCAGATGATCGTGCCGACGCCTTCGTCCAGGCACAGCGGGATCATCTCGCGCTCCTCCTCGCGGGCGAGGAGGTTGTAGTGGTCCTGCATCGACACGAACCGTGCCCAGCCGTTCTCCTTCTGCAGGCGCAGCGCCTTGGCGAACTCCCAGGCGTGCATGGAGGAGGCGCCGAGGTAGCGGACCTTGCCGGCCTTGACGAGGTCGCCGAGTGCTTCGAGGGTCTCCTCCCAGGGGGTGGAGTGGTCGTTGCGGTGGATCTGGTAGAGGTCGATGTAGTCGGTGCCGAGGCGGCGCAGCGAGTGGTCGACCTCGGTCATGATCGCCTTGCGTGACAGTCCCCGTCCGTTGGGGCCCAGCCGCATCGGATGGCGCAGTTTCGTGGCGATCACCACGGCGTCGCGGTCGGCGAAGTCCTTGAGCGCGCGGCCGAGGATCTCCTCGCTGGAGCCGTTGGAGTACAGGTTCGCGGTGTCGAAGAAGTTGATTCCCGTCTCCAGCGCGTGCTGGATGAGCGGGCGTGCGTCTTCTTCGCCCTTGGACCAGACGGGGTGCCCGCGGTCGGGTTCGCCGTAGGTCATCGCGCCGATGGCGATCGGGGACACGTCGAGGCCGGTCGTGCCGAGCTTGATGTAATGCATGACGATCCTTAGAGTAGGTGGAGAACTCTCCACATAACGTAGTGGAGAACTCTCCGCTCAGCAAGGTGAGGTCTCGTGGTCCGCTCGGACGCCCGTGAGAACAGGGCACGCATCCTCGCCGTCGCCCGCGAAGCGCTCGCGGCGGACGGCAGCACGTCGATGAACCAGATCTCCCAGCGCGCGGGAGTCGGCGCGGGCACCCTGTACCGCAACTTCCCCACCCGCGAAGCGCTGGTCCTGGCCGTCTACCAGGACGAAGTCGCACGCATCGTCGACACCGTCCCGGACCTGCTGGACCGGATGCCGCCACTGGAAGCACTCCGCCACTGGACGACCGACCTCGTCCAGGCCATGCGCAGGAAACACGGCCTCGGCGACGCCCTGGGCCCCGGCGCACACCAGGCGATCAGCGAGCAGAGCTACGGCCCGGTCATCGCCGCGATCACCCAACTCCTCGACGCCGGCAAGAAGGACAAAACCATCCGCGCGGACGCCGACCCAGGAGACTTCCTCCAGCTCACCGGCGCCCTGTGGCGCGCCCCGACCAGCCCCGAGGACCGGGCACCCCACATGCTCGCGCTCATCCTCGACGGACTCCGCACGCACCGATAGACGACGCGCGCGACAAGACTCGCCAGCATGTTCACCCCCGCACACCGCCGCCCTGACCGGCTCCCTCAGCGAACTGCGCGACGACCTCGCCTTCAGCCCGGCAGGCATCACACGGCTTCTGGCCCAGACGTATTGAGCCGAGATCACATCGACATTGGCCGGGGGCCCAGCCGTTGACGGGTGCGCACCGGCGGACCGTACACAGGTAGAACCGCGCGAAGCACCCGGGACTCGGCTCTGGCCCACGTACGGGGCCCGGCTGCTCCGCTGCGGCGAGGAGCACGATTCCGTGGACCTTGCGGGGGTATGACCGAGGGGATTCCAGAACCGGCCATGGGGTGATCCCGAAAGCGAACGGCCGACGGCCGATGTCGGCGAGCAGCGAATCCGGCCGAAGTCCCGCACCTGGGCGCGGATGTCTGCGCTCCAGGCCGACGTGATCGTCATCTGTCCGCCGTACGACGAGAACACTGCCGGCCAGAGCTGAAAACGGGAGTCTGGTGGGGATCTCTGAAATCGGCTCTGGCCGCAGTTCCGGATGGTGTTGGTGATTTCTAAGCGGGGAGCCTTCGGCAGAGCTGCTGGAAGTGGCTGGGTGGTCGCGGCGGCGATGTCGGTGTAGAGCCTGGTGGGAAGTATTCGCTGAGGCGAATGATGTCGGCCCCGGCAACGGTGAGCACGTGCCGGACGTGTGTTTTCGCCAGGCCGCGGTAGCGGCAGTGCCGCAGGCCGTGCGCGTGGACCGTTTCGGAGACGGTGGCCTCGCAGCCCGCGCGGATGACATAGCGCCGCTGCCAGTTGCTGGTCTTCTGGTCTTTTCTCACCTGCGTCTGGATCTTCTGCTGGGGCTCGGGGGGGAGGAAGATGTGGCGCCTCTTACCGTCGATGTTGCCGGTGCATTTCAGTCGGTCGTCGCATTCCCGGCATGCCTTGCGGGGAAAGAGGACGGACAGCCGGGGGTATCCGTCGCCCAGGGTGGGTTTCCAGGGCGGGCTGGTGATCCCGTGTGGGCAGGCCAGGGTGCGGGCCGCCCAGTCGATGTCGAAGTCCCCCTTCGTGAAACCGGGCCGCTGGGCGGCCTGCGGGTCGGCGCGGACCGGACCGAGCAGAGGGATGTCCCACCGCCGAGTCACTCGGGTGGCGAGTGTGCGAGTGCGGGGCGATCGCGACAGTGCGGTCGTCCCGCTTCCGGTGTCGACAGGCTCGCAAAATGCGGGGACGGGAGGCCCAGCACGGTTCGGTGGGTCAGTAGCGGTGGCCGGGCCGATGAGGGCCCTCCCAGCGATCGTCGCCGGTGAGGCCGAGCAGACGTATTCGGTGGAGCAGTTCCTCTGATACGCCGTGGGCGCGGAGCCGGGCAGGGGTATTACGGACCAGCCAGGCGGTCCACTCGGTGCGTTTCTCTTCCTCGCTCTCCCAGGAGTCCCAGGGGAGTTGGTCTCCCAGCAGGTCGTACTCCCACAGTGCCGCCGCCTCGGCGAGGTGGGAGTCGTCCGGACGGTCACTCACCGTTTCCCATGTGGTGAGCCACGGGGTGAGCGTGGCGGATGCCTCGGTGATCAATGCCAGGACCTCGTACGCGGGTACCACGGGATCCGGGTCCGAGAGTGTGTCGGCTCACAAGGCGTGCAGGAATTCCCGGACCGCTTCGGCTTGCGCGGTGGGCCACTGCCGCCAATGACCGCGAGCGAACGAGCGGCCGACTTCCTCGAACCCGTCGTGCGGCTCGACGGTGCCTTTGACGAGGGCCGCGGCCAACTGGGGGAGGATCCGGCGCAGTACGGATGCGTGGTCGCTCCAGTCGGGGGCCCGCCAGGTGCGGTGCAGGAGGTCGAGGTCCAGCTCCGTGTCCGCGACCTTGAGTTGCGCGAGTTCTCCGGCGCTGCCCCAGTGACACTCGCAGTTGTGCTCGTCGGGGTGGGCCGTCGTCCCGCCGAAGGCGCCTGCCAGGCCGTCGAGCGCGGCTGCGAGGCGAGGTCGTACGGGGGGAGGTCGGGGTTCGTCATGGCATTCGCATTCAGGGACTCCGGGAGCTTCCGCCGTCCGAAGATCGTCTACCTACCCGGATGGCTCTCGGGCCGCCATCGACATCCCGCCAGCTGCAAGCGCCGAGCGCGCCACCGTACCCGTGCAGCCAGTGCTGGAACCGGGCGGGACAGGAGCGGATATCGGCCAAAGCCCGAGCCTCCGGCACTCAGCTCGAAGAGCTTTGTGTCAGAGTCCTCGCGCATGCAACCGCCGCGCCGCGTCGCCGGTGTTGACGAATGGGACTCATGCTCCTTCGGCCTGCGTGCGAGAGAGCGGAAAGAATCGAGGTAAAACGGGGTGTGCGCGTTGACCAGCGCTCGTGTGCCTGCCTTGTGCGGAAGAGAAACAACCCGAAAGACACACTCTGTCGGAATGGGGGGACGATGAGCGGCGTACTGATCCATGTGCCACAGGACCTGCCGCTGACGCTACGGCTCGGCGCGGGTGAGGTCGCCCGCTTCGGCCGGGGCTCGGACACCGTCGCCGTGGAGTTGCGGCTCGACGATCCGGCGGTGTCGCGGCTGGCCGGGGAGATCCGGGTGAGCGAGGACCACTGGCTGCTGAGCAACCTCAGCGCCACGCAGAGCTACCTGGTGGAGAACCCGGAGGGCGCGGGCGAGTACCTGCGGGTGCCGCCGCGCCGCCTCAGGGCGCCCATTCCCTTCGAGTTCGCGCGCGTGGTCCTGCCCACACGGGACAACCCGGTGAGCTTTCAGGTCTTCGCCCCCGACCACGTCTACCTGGACCCGCAGGGGGCGGTCGGCGGCCGTCTGGGCACCCAGACCCTGACCGCCTACTCGCTCGACGAGACAGCGACGTACTTTCTGGTTCTGGTCGCCCTGTGCGAGCCGCGGCTGCGCGACGAGTCCGCGCTGGCCGTTCCCACCACGCCCGAGATCGTCGAACGTCTGCGGCAGCTGCCGCAGTGCGCGCGCCTCACCGCCCGCGGGGTGAGTGCTCACATCGACTACCTCGCCGAGGAGAAGCTGCGGATCGTCCTGCCGGAGTCGCGTGAGGTGGGCCGGGGCGCCCGCCGCAACGGCAAGCGCGAGGCGCTGGTCGGAATCGCCCTGCGGTTCGGGGTGGTCGGCGAGTCCCATCTGGCGCTGCTTCCGTCCCGCTCGGCGGCCTCCTGCAACAGCGTCCAGGCGCAGGCGGTGGGCCGGTGAACCGTGGGGCCGAGGCCCAGCGTGTTCCGGCCGGTTTCCGGGTCGGGGGCTGGGAGGTGGGGGAACCCATCGCGGACGGGGGTTGGGGATGGGTCTACGAGGGCCGGAGTGTGCGCGGGTCGGACGACGACCACCCGGCCGTCGTCGCGTTGAAGTTTCTGCCGACGTCCGGACTCGCCCCTCAGCAGGCGCGCGGGCTACTGGAATGCGCACACCGCGAGCGCGAGTTCGGGCGCAGGACGCGGCATCCCCGGCTGATCCGGGTGCTCGACTCTCTCGTACTGAACGAACCGGACCGTCCCGAACTCGACGGCGCGATCGTGCTGGTGATGGAGCGTGCCGAGCGCAGTCTGCGTCAACTCCTCGCGGGTGAGCAGGGGTTGGCGGACGGGCAGGCCGACCGGATCCTGACGGAGATCTGCGAGGGGCTGGCCCATCTGCACGAGCTGGGCTGGGTGCACGGCGATCTCAAGCCCGACAACGTTCTCCTGATGGCGGACGGTTCGGTTCGTCTGTCGGATTTCGGGCTGGCCTCGGAGCTCGACGGTACTCACGGAACGCATGCGTGGATGCCGCCCCTGGGCACTCCCGACTATCTGCCGCCGGAGCGCTGGAAGGCCCCGCTGGGCGAACGCGGTGTGCAGGCGCGGCCGAGCGCCGACATCTGGGCGCTCGGCATCATGGTCCACCAGATGTTCACCGGCGGCACCTCGCCCTTCCCCGGCGCGACCCCGGCCGCGCGGGGAGCCGTGGCGCAGGAGTACGCCGGCGGACGGGCGCCCCTGCGGCTGGATCCCGCCGTACCGCCGTTCTGGCGCGAGCTGGCCACCGACTGCCTCGCCCCCACCCATGAGGCACGAGCCGCCTGGACCGCGGGAACCCTGCTGGCTCGCATCCGTGCGGAAGCCCATGGCCGCGGTACAGGTGCGGCACGTACCGACGGGGGTCGGCGCCGACGACGGCTCGTTCTCGGCGCGGCGGCGGCCACCGCCCTGTGCGCGGCGACGGTCGCCGGATGGGTGTACGTCGCGGACGACAGCGGTGCGAAGCAGGACGGCTCGGTCCATGTCACGAACGTCTCCGACACCGCCGGCCCCGCCGCCATCACGGTGTACAACGTGGAGCCGACCTGCCGGGCCCACGCGGCTGACCGTGATCAGCAGTGCAGTCTCGGTCTGGCGATCGACCCGCTGGCGCCCTACACCGTCGCCAACGTGGTGGCCACTCGCGTGTGGCACGGGGACGTCCTCACGGCGCAGTGCCGGTTGCCTCAAGGGCTGCCGGTGACCGACGAGTTCGGCACCCGTTCCACCGAGTGGTACCGCGTCCGGTTGCCGGGCGGCGCGACCGATGCCACCGCGTGGTTCCCCGCCGTGCGCACGAAGGACCGGCCCGCCCTGCCCACCTGCCGATGAGGCCGTGTGCACCCGGTCCGGCCGGATCAGGTACACACGGGGATGTCCCGGCCGTCGTTGTCCTTCGCCTCGTCGTTGCCCCATCGGTCGAGGTAGTAGGCGGAGACGTACGCCCGTCCCCGGCCGCCCGGTGTCACCTCGTCGAGGTCGGTCAGCAGCCACCAGTGGTTGTAGGCCACGCCGACCCGCACCTCGTCGCCCCACTTCCTGCACAGGACGTAATTGGTGCCCTTGCGCAGGGTGCCCTGTGCGGCGCACCGCGGTGTGCCGTCGTGCGTGCAGTCGGCGTCGGGATAGCCGGTGGCGTCGGCCATGGTGTCGACCCAGTACCGGGCCGGCTGCCCTCCCCCGCCGTCGCAGGCGCTCGTGCTGGTGACTCGGGGGAAGGGGCCGTCGGGCGTGAGCCGGTACTCGGTGCCCTGGAGCACCGGGTTGACCATCTCGTCCGTCTCGCCGTCATTGTCGCCGTTGGTGTCGTACAGTTGTTCGTAGTGCAGATGCGCCTCCTCCGTGCCGACCAGTCCCAGCCGCCCGACCGGGTCCCCCGACGCGACCTGCTGGCCCAGGTGGACGTCGATGCGGTCCATGTGGAGGTAGACGCTGAACCAGCCCCCGCTGTGGTTGACCTCGATGCCGCCGGGTTCGAAGAACTCCGTGACCGTGCCGGCGGCGGACGCAGTGACGGTGGCGCCCAGGGTCGGGCCGTCGACGTGGTACATGTCGAGTTTCTTGTCGTCGGGATCGTGGCCCAGATACGTCTGCAGCTGCCAGGTCTGTCCGCAGGGGAACGGCAGCCGGAAGTCGGGGCGGGCGGTGGGCGCCGCCGACGCGGCCGGTGTACTCGCGCACAGTCCCGCCATAGTCAGCAGCGCCGTCAGTGTCGCCGCCCAGCCCGCTCTTCCCGTCGGCCTCAACCTCATGGTCCTCGTCCTCTCCTCGCCTCGATGTGCGGCAACGACGGTGCCGTACCAAGGCTTCGAAGGGACTCCGGCACGTTACGGGGTGACGGCCTGCGCGGGGCGCCTCAGGTACCGCACTGGCGGGTCACTCCGCCGGTCGCGTCGCCCTTGAGGTAGATGCCGCTGACGTAACCGACACCGCCCGCGTTCAGGGGCAGTTCGATCCACTTGTCGCTGGTGTAGCCCTCGTCGGTGATGACCTGGCCGGTCTTCCAGCAGTTCGCCGGGTAGCTCTGGTTCGGGTACACCGTGCTGACCACGTCGCACGAAGTGGCCGCGCAGGAGCGGACGTTGGCCTGCATCCACGCCGTGACGTTCGTCTGGCCGCCGGTGTCGCCGGACGGCTGGAAGGTCACGTCCACCCAGTCGTTGTCCGTCATGCCCAGGCCGTCCCAGAAGGTGCCGTCGGCGACGTCGATGCCGGCCGGGTTGGCGACCCTGCGCCCGAACTCGTCGAGGCCGCCGTTGTAGCCGGACTGGTAGGCCGCCTGTGCCTCGGGGGTGCCCTGCGGCAGATCGCGCCACATCTGCCGTTGCGCGGTCGGGTTCCAGTAGTCGTCCTGGGTGTTCCAGGGGCCGACGTCCCAGACCGGTGCGGTTTCGCAGCGTCCCGTGCGCTGGTAGCAGAGCCGGACCTGGTACTCGTGGCCGCCGTTGGAGGCGAGCATCCGCCGGGACGGCAGCGCGACGAAGTGGTCGCGCTGCTGGATGACATGGCCGTTGGCGGTGGTCTGTCCGGCGAGGCCCTCCCGGGTGGCGAAGATCCGGTACGTCGGGGAGGCCGCGATCAGCGCGCGGGGTGCCCGGGGGGCGGGCTGGGCGAGGTCGGAGTGTACCGAGACGGCCGAGACCGTGGGGGCGGCGGTGTGGGTGCCGAGCAGGGTCAGCCGTACCTGAACGACGGAGACGGCCTGGGCCAGCCGTAGCCGACCGGCGCGGTCGGGCGTGGTCCACTGCGTCCACCGTCCGGGGTGGTCGCTTCCCCGCATCTCGGTCACCACCTGCGTTCCAGACGGTACTTGGGCCTGTGGGCGGATCGTGAACGCGTCGGCCTGCCGTCCGAGGCCGCGGGCCGGCGCGGTGTACACGGCGAACGCCCGGCCGGGAGCGGAGGTGGTGCGGGCGCGGCGGTCGCCGATGGTCAGCGCGCCGTTGCTGCGGTGGCCGATGTTGTGCTGGTCGGCCGAGGCGGCGGCGAGGTCGATGCGCCAGTCGGTCGCCGGGCGGGCGGCGGGGCGTTCGTGGCCGGGGCCGTCGGCGGCAGCGGCGGCGACCGGTGGCAGCCCGCCCAGAACCAGCAGGGCGCACAGGCCCCGTATCAGTCGTCTGGTGGTGGATCGCATGACGCATCTCTCCAACTGGTCGGGAAAACGGTGCTGTTGACGATCCACAGCCCTATCCGCCCGCGCGCCGCCGCGTCATTCCGGAACGTTCCGGATGCCGCCGGCCGAGGGGGCGCGGATAGCTTCCGTGGCGTCCACCAGAAGTCACCGGAGAGGAAGCCTCGTGCGTCTGTTCCCCTACGCCGGACTCGTCACGGCCGCCGCCGTCCTGCTGCCGCTGACGGCGGCCCTGCCCGCTGCCGCGGCACCGGCCGCCCCGGCCGCGTTCGCCGCCTCGTGCCCGACCGCCGGGGTCATCACCCAGGGGTACAGCGACAGCCACGACGGCGTCGACATCGCCAACGCCCAGGGCACGCCCATCTACGCCGTGGGTGCCGGCGAGGTCATCAACTCGGGTCCCGCCAGCGGTTACGGGCAGTGGATCCGTATCCTGCACGACGACGGCACGGTGACCGAGTACGGACACATGTACCAGCGGGACGTCGTCGTCGGTCAGCACGTCCAGGCCGGTCAGCGCATCGCCCTGATGGGCAGCGAGGGCGAGGCGACGGGGCCGCACCTGCACCTGCGGGTCAGGATCGGCACGTCCACCACGGTGCGCGGGATCGACCCGGTGCCGTATCTGCGCGACCGCGGGGTGAACCTGCCCTGCACGCCGGGCGGCGGTGGCGGCGGGCAGGGCGCCACGGTGACCGCCTGGGCGCAGGCCAACGTCCGTTCCTGCGCGGCCACTTCGTGCGCTGTCGTCAGCACGGTGTACCCCAACGAGAGCTACCCGGCGAACTGCTGGAAGATGGGCCAGCTCGTCACGGCCGAGGGCTACAGCAACGACAAGTGGATCGAACTGCCCCTGAACGCGGGCGGTGTCGGCTACGTCAGCGCGATCTACCTCAAGGGCGACGACACGGGCAACGTCAGCCGCCAGTGCGGCTGACCGCTCCCCGGTCCGAGCGCCCGCACCAGACTCCCCGCCGCACTCGGCTGCGGGGCACCACCACCCCACCGAAGGGAACATCCATGTCCGTCTCCGTCCTGACCCGCGTCGCCGCGCTCGGCGTCTCCGCCGCGGCCATCGCGCTGCTGCCGGCCGCGACGGCCTCGGCGGCCGACGCCGTGAACACGTTCAGGAACCAGGCGACCAACCGCTGCATCGACGACACCGACGCCGGATTCCGCACCTGGGACTGCAACGGCTCCACCCCGCAGAACTGGATCGTCCACAAGTGGGCCGACGGCACCGTGCAGTTGAAGAACGCCTTCACCAACCGCTGCATGTACGACAGCGACCAGGGGTTCAAGACCGCGAACTGTGACTCCAGCACCAACCAGAGCTGGCTCGTGCACAAGTGGGGCGACAACACCATCGAGCTCCGGAACCAGGCGACCAACCGCTGCATCGACGACAGCAGCGCCGGCTTCCGCACCTGGGCGTGCAACTCCGGTCAGAACCAGAGCTGGTTCTGACACCTGCCCCACCCGTCCCCGTCCCTCACCTCACGCTCCGGTGCCACCGTCGGACGACGGTGACACCGGAGCGCGCCGATGAGGTGATGACGACGTCGGCCGTCCACGGGCAGGTCCTGTCCGAGCTGGTAGAGGGCCTCGGGGTCCGCGAAGTCGCGACGCCGAGGGCTGCGCAATGCCCGGAGGACGGCGAGGCCATCGACACGGCGGCCGGGAAGACGAAGAGACCGAGAGCCCACGGAAGCAGGCAGTCGCCGAGTTCGGCGCACGCACCAATGGTCACCCCCGACGTGCCGTTCCAGCCTCTCTCCCACACGGGTGGCCACCGGCACACCGGCCAACGTCACAGACACAAGGATCGGCAACAGCAGGCCGAGCCGCCGGGCACCTGCGGGCCGGGCCGCGCACATTCCTCTCCGGTTCGGACCCCGCCCCGTTTGCCACCTGCGGACAGAACCCTCTCACTCGTCGTTCACCCATCGCATGAGCCGTTGCAGCGGGTAGAAGCCGTCGTGGGAGAGGCCCGGCGGCATTCCGCCCGCCCTGCCTAGGGAGACCACGCGCTGGACTCCGGCGCAGGCGAGGGCGTCGCGCAGTTCCGCCTTGCGGGTGTCCGGGTACACGCCGACCGTCTGTGTGGCGACTCCGGCGTGTGCGACGGCTTCCGTCAGCGCGCCGACGGGGACGACGTCGACGATCTTTCCGTCGGGGTGGAAGTCGACCGGTTCGGGCGAGCGGATGACCAGACCCCGGCCGTCGTAACCGCCCCACACCCGGTAGTCGGGTGCCAGGGAACGCAGGACGTCGATCTCCTCGCGGAGTTCCGCGGCGACCCGTGGGCCGTCGGCCGAGCTGAACTCCCTTGCCACACCCAGGCGTTCGCACAGCAGAGCGGCGTAGCGGTCGGCATCCTCCCAGGAGCCCTCGACGAACTGGAAACGGCTGGCCACGCAGGCCTGTTGGTTGAAGAAGGTGGCGTCGGCGGCGCCCGCGTCGGCGGCTAGGGAAAGAGTCTCGGCGGACTCGAACGCCTCGCGGCCGACGAGTGAGATGGAGGTCTTGGGGTCGAAGGAGACGAGTTCGAAGCCCGGGCCGACATACCGCAGTGCCCCGCGAATCGTGGCTTCGCCGCCCCAGGCGACCAGTTTGTCGAAGAACTGGGGGCGGAACAGCACGCTCTCCACCGTCTCGTCGCCGCCGCGCCAGTACACCGCGGAGAACGAGCGGACCACGGGGTGGCCGGGGGCCAGCGCCGCCATCGTGCGCAGGATAGCGGTCGCGGTGAACAGGTCGTTCGAGGGCAATTTCAGCAGGTTGACGCCCTTCGTGAGGGCACCGCGCACGACGGACATCGCGGCGACGCCCGGGGCGTTGCCGGCGATGACGTGCACCAGGCGCGGCGGGAACGCGCGGATGGCCGCAGTCCGGTTGTCGGGCAGGCGTACCTCGCGCCAGCCGTCGAGCACGTCCGATCCACCGAGTTCGTGGTCGATCTGGGCGTAGAGGCCCGGCCGTTGGAAGCTGCGCCACAGCACGGCGTAGGCGCGTTCGAGGACCTCCGCGGGCAGCGGGCTGACCCCGACCATGCGGTCGAGGGCCTCGGCGAGCAGGCCCTCACGGTCCGCCTTGAGTGCCTCGCCGGTCTCCACCAGCAGGTCGACGATCTCCGCGACGGGCACGTGGAAGGCGGGGCCGGGTTCGGTGCGCGGCCACACGAGGCGGTCCAGGTCGAGTGCCGGTGCGGTGAATGCCGAGTCGGCGCGGCCGTACGCGACGGGTGAGCCGTGGTCGACCTGACCACGCACCACGTGTACGACCTCGGTGTCGGTCGTGGTGCTCATCCGTGGATCATCCCCCGCACATAGGAGTCGAGCGTCGCGGCACAGGTGATCTTGTCCTCGCCGCCCAGGTCGCCGTAGCGGCGGATGTCCGGCAGGACGGCCGGTCCCGGCCGGCCGCAGGCGCAGGGCGAGAAGTCGACGAGGACCCGGTCTCCACTGATCAGGCCGCCCCACCTTCCCTCCAGTGATACGTCCAGGAAGGCGAACCGGCCCTCTACCACGCCCTGTTCGGTGTTGAGCAGCTTCTCGCCCGGCTCGTCCAGGACCAGCGGGATCACCCACGGCGGTACGTGGTAGTTGCCCGACTCGCAGGCCAGGCAGGATCCCTGAAGTTCCGTCATGCCGTAGCTGCGCACCCGCCTCACGCCGTCGTAGAAGGCGGCGAACTGCTGCTGGTAGTCGTCGGGCAGGACCCCGCCCTTGTTGCCGCCGCCGCTGAGGACCAGCGTGTCGGGGTGGAGGCTCCCGTCGGGTACGCCGCGGGCCCGCAGGGCCTGGATCAGGGTGAACTGCTGGTTGTTCATGCCGGCGATCAGGAGAGGCTCGGTCCGGTGGGCGGCGATGTCGTCGACGATCTGTGCGACAGCCGCGCCGAGTTCGGCCTCGCGGGCCCCGGACGCGGCCTCGAAGGAGCTGATCTCCTGTGGGGTCGCGGTGCCCTCCGCCATCCGGCGGCGCAGCAGGGCGCTGCTCATCAACTCCGAGACCCGCATGGGGTCCTCGGTGAGCAACCGTGTCTCTCCGGGCCGTGCGAAGACGTCCGCGTGCCACCGGTAGCCGTCGATGGAGCGCATCGGGCCGCTCGCCGGTGCCAGGAGATAGCCGCGGCGGGTCCGCTCGGGCGGCAGCGGGTCGGGCCAGCAGGTGAGGTTCTCCAGGATGTCGTGCAGGAAACTCAGGTCGCTGGCGTCGCAGTTGAGGAAGGAGACCTTCCCCGAGGTACCGCTCGTGATGTACGGGCGGTGGCCGGCGGCGGTGACGCGGTCCGCCCATTCGTCGATGTCGGTCACGCCCTCGACGTCGACATCGCCCGGCTCCACCACAGACACCGTCGTGTACCAGCGCAGGAGCCGGTCCCATCGGCCGCCGGTGATGAGGGAGAGGGGGTACGACTTGTAGCTGGTGTGGGAGAACAGCAGGGGGACAAGGTCGTCGGGGCTCTCGATCCCGTGGACGTCGCTCTCCGCCGCCCGGGTGCGCAGCAGCGGGATGCGCTCACGGTGCGCGGCGAAGGCCTCGCGGGCCGCTTCGAGCTGCAACTCCCTTAGTTCCCGGGCGGGTTGGTCGAATGTGTCACCGGACCGGACGAGGGTCCGGATCTGCTCACGTGCGCTGGGCACGGCAACCACCTCCATCAGTCATGACGTCGGGTTGTTCGCGAGATAGGAGGACTCGATGGCGTCGAGGTCTCCGCGCAGTTCCTTCGGGGTACCGGTCATCACGACCCGGCCGCGCCGCAGGACGTAGACGCGGTCGGCGATGTCGAGCACCTTGCGCACGTGCTGTTCGACCAGCAGTGCGCCCAGGCCCTGGTCGGCCGCCTCGCGGACCGCGCGCAGGAGACGGTCGACGACCAGCGGGGCGAGGCCCAGGGAGAGTTCGTCGGCCAGGAGGAGCCGGGGGGTACGGCACAGGGCGCGCGCCAGCGACAGCATCTGCTGCTCGCCGCCGGACAGCATGCCCGCGCCGGTCTTCAGGCGTTTCTCCAGTTCGGGGAAGAGGGCGACGGCTCGGTCGGGCGGCACGCGTCCGACCCGTAGGTTGTCGGTGGTGTCGAGGCGGGTGAAGACCGCGCGTTCACCGACGTAGGCGAGGCCCTCGCGGGCGCGGCGGTGCAGGGGTGCGTGGCCGGGGGTGCCCAGCCAGCGGACCTCGCCGCTTATCGGGGTCAGGTCGCCGGCCAGCGCCCTGAGGGTGGTGGTCTTGCCCGCGCCGTTGGGGCCGAGCAGGGCGACGACCTCGCCCGGCCGGACCTCCAGGTCGAGGTCGCTCACGACGGGTCGGGTGCCGTATCCGGCGGACAGGGCGCGGGTCGCTATCAAGGGCACATCTGTGTCGTGCACGAGGTCTCTCCTCAACCGGAGTCGGCCGGGGCCAGGCGGAGTCAGGCGGACCGACAGGGACTTGGCCGCGCCGAAACGGGCTCAGCCGTGCGACGCGGCCGTCAGCACCTTGCGGACGTCGACGAAGGTCGACCCGGCCTTGGCCCACTCGATCTTCCCGTCGCGGATGGTGAGTTCGGTGGCTGTCGTGTTGTGGATGCGGTCAAGTCCCTTGATCGGCAGGGCCGTCGACGCCTTCCAGTTCAGGGGTGCGGTCAGGCCTCCGGTGTCGATGCCGGAGGTGGTGTTCAGCTCCTTCACCAGCGCCTGGGCCGAGATGGTCGGCAGGTTCTTGGCGGCCTCGGTGAAGACCTTGAAGGCCACCCAGGTCGTGGCGTTGGCGCCGTTGGTGGTGTCGATGTCCTTGCCCTTGGCCGCCGCGACGAAGTCCTTCCAGACGGCGTCGGAGGTCGGCGGGTAGTAGCCGGTGATCGCGGCGCCCTCCAGCGGGCTGCTGCTGCCGCCGGTGCTCGCGGCCAGCTGCGGGGTGAGGTTGCCGACCACGCTGGCGAGCTTGGTCTTGTCGCCGGACTGGACGTACGACTTCACGAACAGACCGGAGGCGGTGCCCATGATGACGCTCACGCAGTCGCTGCCCTTGGTCGCGGCGACCTGCGGGGCGAGGTCGGTGGCGGTGAGCGGCACCTTGAGATCCTTGGGCGGCGCTCCTCCGGCGGAGGTCACGCCGAGGGTGAGGAACTGCGAGACCACGGCCGCGGCGGCCACGTCGTACCGTACGCCGGTGATCTTCTTGCAGCCCTGCTCGACCAGTTGGCGGCCGTGGGCGGCGAAGACCACCGGGGTGCCGCCGTTGACCGGGAAGGACAGCGGGTTGGAGAACTCCGCGGCCGAGACGCCGGTGCCGCCGATGTAGGGGATGCCGGCCTTCTGGAGGACGGGCATGTAGCGGTCCCCTGCGAGGCTGTACGAGCCCACGACCGCGGCCACCTTGTCGGCGACCGCCTGCTGAGCGCACTTCTCGGCCTCGTCCGGGTCGCCCTTCTCGTTGCAGAACTCGACCTTGAGAGGTCCGCCCTTGATCCCGCCGTTGGCGTTGATCCACTTCTCGTAGGCCGTGGCGGTGAGGTGGATACCTGGCTGGGCGCTGCCCTGGGTGTTCTCCGGTGCCCAGACCATCACCTTCACCGGGGTGCCCTTCAGCGACGAGGTCTCGGCCGAACTGCTTGCCGCCTCTCCCCCGCACCCTGCCACGAGCAGGGCTCCGGTCATCGCGAGACAGCCGGTCGCGACGCTTCTGCGTCGGCGTGAGTCGTTCATGGTCCCTCCGCGGGGCTCGCGCCCAAAGTGGGCGACGTCGAGATGCCGAACAGCATGGGGTGCATTTTTGGGTTAGTGAAGTACTCTCGGCACAATTATTTAAATGAATGTACTGTCTCGTCCTGTGTCTGGCCCGCGTCTGGGAGGTTCCTCGGATGGACGACGTCCTGCGTTTCGCCCTGCTCGGCCTGGGGCTCGGCGCCCTCTACGCGCTCACGGCGCACGGCATCGTGCTGGTCTACCGAGGCTCCGGTGTTCTCAACTTCGCGCACGGCGCGATCGGAATGGCCGGCGCCTACGTACAGTGGGAACTCGCCACGAACCATGGCGTGCCGTACTGGCCCGCCACCGCGTGCGGCGTCCTCACCTCCGCCGTACTGGGCGTGCTCACCCACCTGTTGGTGATCCGTCCGCTACGCAGGGCGTCCACCCTGGCCCGACTGGTCGGCACCCTCGCGGTGTTCATCGTGCTCACCGCGATCGCCGTCAAACGCTACGGCGACAGCCTGCAGTTGGTGCCGGGCAAGCTGCCCACCCGGCTGCTGACGATCGCCGGGGCTACGGTCTCCGAGGACCGCGTCTGCCTGCTCGGCATCGCGCTCGCCGTGACGGCCGTGCTCCATCTCCTCTACAAGCGCACGCTGTTCGGCCTGGGCACCACCGCGGTCGCCGAGAACGAGGGCATCGCCGCCTCGCTCGGCTGGTCCCCGGACCTGATCGCCGCCGGCAACTGGGCACTGGGCTCCGCGCTCGCGGGCCTCACCGCCATCCTGATCGTGCCCGTGATCGGCCTGTCGGTGACCGGGCTGACCACACTGCTACTGAGCGCGCTCGCCGCGGCCCTGGTCGGCAGGTTCTCGTCGTTCCCGATCACGCTGGCGGGCGGTCTGGTCATCGGGGTCGCGCAGTCCGAACTGACGCGCTTCGGCTCGGGTGTCACCGGCCTCGCCTCGTCGGTGCCGTTCCTCTTCATCGCCCTGGTACTGGTCGCGCGCGGCCGGGCACTGCCGCTGCGCGGCACCTTCCTCGACCGCCTCCCGGCGCTGGGCACCGGCCGGGTGCGCCCCGTCCCGCTCGCGTTGGCCGTGGTGATCGGGCTGGTGCTGGTCAGCCTGTCGACGCCGCTGTGGGCCGACGCGATCACCAGCACCCTCGTGCTCTCCCTCATCATCCTGTCGATCATCGTGGTCACCGGTTACGCGGGCCAGGTCTCCCTCGCGGCCTACGCCCTCGCCGGGACCGGCGCCTTCATCGCCGGGCACGCGGCGGCGGACTGGGGCTGGCCCTTCGAACTCGCCCTGCTGGCAGGCGTGTTGGGCACCGTACCGATCGGCCTGCTGTTCGCGCTGCCGGCGGTGCGTACGCGCGGGGTCAACCTCGCGATCATCACGCTCGGGCTCGGCACCACCCTGGAGGCGATGGTCTTCCAGAACACCGACCTGTCGACGACACCCGGCAGCGACGGCATCGCGGTCGGCAACCAGACGCTCTTCGGCATCAGCATCTCCGGCGTCGATCATCCGCAGCGCTACGCCGCCGTGGTGCTGGTCCTGTTCGTCGCCGCCACGCTCGTGGTCGCCAACGTCCGGCGCAGCCGCACCGGCCGCCGTCTCATCGCCGTACGGGCCAACGAGCGGGCCGCCGCCGCCCTCGGCATCGACGTCCGCTCGGCCAAGCTCTACGCCTTCGGCCTGTCCTCGGCCATCGCCGCGCTCGCCGGAGTACTGACCGGCTTCCGCTCGACATCGGTGGTGTTCTCCGACTTCGCGAGCTTCGACTCCGTCACCGCGCTCGGGCTCGCCGTCATCGGCGGTGTCGGCTTCCTCGTCGGCCCGCTGTTCGGCGCCACGTTCGCCGCGGGCACGGTCGGCGCCCGGTTCGGAGACCTGGTGCTGCCCGGGCTGAGCGAGTGGATGCCGCTGATCGGCGGGATCGTCCTGGTGCTGACCCTGGTGGGCAACCAGGACGGCATCGGGAAGGAACTCGGCAAGCAGACAAGGAGACTTGAGCGAAAGCTGCGCCCACAGCGCGCTGCCGTCGCAGCCGAGAAGAACACGGCTCCCCTTCCGGACGTACCCCGCGCCGCACCGCTCCCCCTGCACGTCCACGACCTCACCGTCCGCTACGGCGGTGTGGTCGCCGTCGACGGACTCTCGCTGGACGTCGAACCGGGCCGGGTGGTGGGGCTCATCGGCCCCAACGGCGCCGGCAAGACCTCTGCCATCGACGCCGTCACAGGCTTCACCCGGGCCGCGTCGGGCAGTGTCCGCCTCGGCGAGCGGGACGTGACCCGGGTGCCGGTCCACCGGCGGGCCGAGTCCGGCCTGAGCCGGTCCTTCCAGTCGCTGGAGCTGTTCGAGGACATGACGGTCCTGGACAACCTCTACGCCGCCTGCGAGCGACCGGGTCGGTGGACCTGGCTCACCGACCTGGTCCGTCCGGGCAGTCGCCCGTTGCCCGCCCAAGTACTCGTCGCCGTACGGGAGTTCGGGCTCCAGGACAGTCTGGACCGGCCGGTGGGCGATCTGTCGTACGGCGAGCGGCGGTTGCTGGCGATCGCGCGGGCGGTGGCGACCTCGCCGTCGGTGCTGCTGCTGGACGAACCGGCGGCGGGGCTGTCGGACGACGAGACGCGGGAGTTGGCCCAGCTCGTGCGGCGGCTGGCCGAGGACTGGGGCATGGGGGTGCTGCTCGTCGAGCACGACGTCGACATGGTGATGAGCGTCTGCGACCAGGTCGTGGTCCTCGACTTCGGCCGCCGGATCTGCGCCGGCACCCCGGACGAGGTACGCCGCGATCCGGCGGTCCGGGCGGCCTACCTGGGCGACCTGGATCCGGAGACGACGGCCTGAGAGCGGACGGCGCCTGGGCCGAGGCGATGACATCCGCCTCGGCCGGTGCCTGCCGTCCCCGGCCACGCGGGGCCGGACAGTCCGGCGGCACGACGCGGCCGGCCCGCGACGTCTCGGGCCGCGGGCCGGCCGAGGGCGATCCGGTCGCCGAACTGTCCGACTCCGACGCCCCGGTTGACGGAACACGCGCACACCGATTCTCGAAGGCCCCCTCCGGCGGGCCTACGTCACGCCTCGCGGAGATCCGCCACGTAAGGCGCGTGGGACAGCAGTCCGCCGTCGACACGCAGGGTGTGCCCGGTGACGAAGGCGGATTCGTCGGAGGCGAGGAACACGACCGCCGACGCGACGTCCTCCGGCCTGCCGAGGCGCGGGGTGAGGTGATGGCGCAGCATCTTCTCCCCGATCGCCCCGTGCGCCGAACCCGCGCTCGCCGGTGTGACGATGAACCCCGGGGCGATGGCGTTGCAGCGCACACCCTGCTTGCCGTACTGGGTGGCGACGTACTGCGTGAGGTTGATGAGAGCGGCCTTCGAGGCGCCGTACGCGGGATTGCGCAGGTCGCCCGCGAGTCCGGCACCGGAGGAAGTGTTGATGATCGAGCCGGCGCCGCGCGCGATCATGTGCGGGACGGCGGCCTGGATCGCAACCATGGTGCCGCGCAGGTTGATCCGCATCGTGTCGTCCCACACCGCCGGGTCGGCCTCCAGGACGGCGAGGTCCTGACGGGCGGCCAGGTGAGTGGCCGCCGCGTTGTTGTGCAGCACGTCGAGGCCGCCGTACGTGTCAACTGCCGTGCCCACCATGGCCCGTACGGACTCGATGTCGCCCAGGTCGACCGGAACCGCGGTGGCTGATCCGCCGGCGGCACGGATCTCCTCCGTGACCGCCTTGGCGCCGTCGAGGTTCAGATCCGCTACGACCGTGTGGGCGCCCTCGACCGCGAGGCGGCGAGCGGTGGCGGCACCGATGCCGGACGCAGCCCCGGTCACGATCGCGATCCTGTCGTCGAGTCGTCCCATGACTCAACCACCTTTCTCAGTCGGTGAGTTCGCTGCCGACGACGGAGACGAAGGAGACACATTCGCCGGGGCCGCCGCCCAGGTTGTGGGTGAGGGCGAGAGTGCGGCCCTCGGCCACGGACGCGACCGTCCGCTCGGGCGGTGCCTCGCCGCGCAGTTGGAGCCAGGCCTCGAACATCATGCGCAGCCCGGAAGCGCCGATGGGGTGGCCGAAGGCCTTCAGGCCGCCGTCCGGGTTGACCGGCAGTGAGCCGTCCAGGTCGAAGGCGCCGCTGGTGACGTCCTTCCAGGCCTGTCCGCGCGCGGAGAAGCCCAGGTCCTCCATCAGCACCAACTCCGTTGGTGTGAAGCAGTCGTGGACCTCTGCGAGGGCGAGTTCGGCGCGCGGGTCGGTGATGCCCGCCTGCCGGTAGGCCTCCTGGGCCGAGACGACTACCTCGGGGAAGGTGGTGAAGTCGTAGTCGGGGTCGAGGAGTCCGTCCGCGGGTCCGGCGACGAAGGACAGTGCCTTCACGAAGATCGGCTTGTCGGTGTAGCGGTAGGCGTCTTCGGCGCGTACGACGATCGCCGCCGCCGATCCGTCGGAGACTCCCGAGCAGTCGAAGACGCCGAGCATGCCCGCGATGATCGGTGCCGACCGGATGCGCTCCAGGGGCACCTCCTTGCGGAACTGGGCGCGGGGGTTGCGGGCGCCGTTGGCGTGGTTCTTCCAGGCGATGCGGGTGATGACATCCTTCAACTCCTCTTCCCCCAGGCCGTACTTGGCCGCGTAGGCGGGGGCGAGGAGGGAGAAGTTCGCCGGGGCGGTGATCTCACCGCGGCTGTCGTCGCCCGCGCCGGGCATCGTGGTGCCCGAGAGTCCGGACATGCCGGAGTCCTTGAGCTTCTCCACGCCGACCGCCATCGCCACGTCGTAGGCGCCCGAGGCGACCGCGTAACAGGCGTTGCGCAGCGCCTCGGAGCCCGTCGCGCACATGTTCTCCAGGCGGGTTACCGGCTTGTACGGCAGGTGCAGCGGGCGGCTGAGGGTCAGTCCGGAGACTCCGGAGGCTTGGGTGCCGAGCCAGAACGCGTCGATGTCGTCGAGCGTGATGCCGGCCGAGGTGACCGCCTCGCCCACGGCGTCGACCAGCAGGTCGTCCGCCGAGCGGGTCCAGTGTTCGCCGAAGGGCGTGCAGCCCATGCCGACGATCGCGACCCGGTCCCGGATTCCGTGCGAGCTCATGCGCCTGTCCCCTCGGTCTCGCCGGTGCGTACCGGCCGGGCCTTCCAGAAGTAGTTGTGGACTCCGGCGGCGGTGACCGTGCGCCGGAAGGTCATCTCGACCCGGGCGCCGATGACGGCGTCGGCCTCGGTGGCGTCGGTGAGCTGGCAGCGGAATCGGCCACCGCCGTCGTAGTCGACGACCACAACGAGCATCGGCGGGCTCGGGGTGTGAGCCAGCCGGTCAACGGTGAACGTGGCGACCGTGCCGGGCACGTGCTCCATCGGCTCGTCGGTCATGGCGTCGACACTCCGGCAGGACACGCACACCCGGTCCGGCGGCAGATGCCGGGTCCCGCACTTCTCGCAACGGGACGCGACGAAGCCGTACTTCCAGCTGTTGCGGCGGTGCGCGGGCGGGGCGTAGGGCGGCTCGGGGTCCGGGCGGCGGGGCGGCTCTCGGTCGAGGAAGCCGCGCCAGGAGAGGTAGGTGGCGTACGACATGGGCGCGCCGCCCGCGGCGATCTGCGCGGCGACCGGGCGGGCGGCGCGGTGTGCGGGGAGGGCGTCGGTGGTGCGGAGAAGCAGGACTCCGGCGCCGTCGCCGAGGACGACGAGCGCGATGATCCGGCCTGGTTCGGCCCGGTCGAGGACGTCGGCGAGGAGCAGACCGGGCTGGGCGGTACCGGCGTTGCCGATCTCCGCGGTGAGGTCGGCGGTCGCCGCTTCGGGACGTACGCCTGCGGTACGACGCACCGTCGCGCACGCGCGCGCGTGCAGGCCCGAGACGACGAGGTGGTCGATGGCGTCGCGGTCCAGGCCCGCCTGGTCGAGGGCGGCGCTCAACGCCTTGTCCGCGAGGGACACGTAGATCTCCTCGGCGAAGCGCTCCTCCCAGACACGGGAGGCGGGGGCGCCGGGCAGGCGCCAGCGGTCGAGGATCTCGTCGCTGACCGTGTCGTGGGCAAGCAGTTCGGCGATCACGGGGGCTCCGTTGCGGTGGCCGCCGAAGGCGAACGCCGCCGCGCCGTCGCCGCCCGCGCTCTCCTCCGCGCCGCCGGGCAGCCCGGTGCGCAGGTCGGACAGGACCGTCAGGGTCGGCACCGGGGAACGGGCCGCGGTGACCAGCGCGCCGAGGCCGGAGCGGACGGAGCCCGCCATGTCGACGGCGAGGACGTGCGGGTCGAGGCCGAGCGCCGCGTGGACGGCGGTCGCGTTCGTCTTGTCGAGGTAGGCGGGCGCGGCGGTGGCGAGGAAGATCTGGCCGATGCGGGTGCGCAGTCCGTCCCTGGCCAGGGCGGACCGGGCTGCCTCGACGGCCATCGATGTGGTGTCCTCGTCGTAGCCCGCGACCGCGCGTGTGCCCCGGGACGGGGCCGTCCCGACGGCGGCAGCTATGTCGGCCCGAGCGAGGCGGTGGTACGGCACGTAGGCGCCGTATGCGATCAGTCCGGGCATCAGCGTCCTCCATTGGCGTAGATGGTGTGTGTGGGCCGTTCAAAGACCGCGGCCAGGCCCTGTCCGCCGCCGAGGCACATGGTCTCCAGGCCGTAGCGGGCCTGACGGCGGTCGAGTTCGCGCAGCAGGGTGGCGAGGATGCGGCCGCCGGTGGCGCCGACGGGGTGGCCCAGGGAGATGCCGGAGCCGTTGACGTTGAACCGCTCGAAGTCGGCCTCGGTCAGGGCCCATTCGCGGGTGCAGGCGAGCACCTGGGCGGCGAAGGCCTCGTTGAGTTCGATCAGGTCGATGTCGGCGAGTTTCAGCCTCGCACGGTCAAGTGCCTTGGCCGTCGCGGGTACCGGGCCGATACCCATCGTCTCCGGCGGCACGCCGACGACGGCCCAGGAGACCAGGCGGGCCAGGGGGCGCAGGCCGAGTTCGGCGGCGCGCTCGGGATGGGTGACGACGCACAGGGCCGCGCCGTCGTTCTGTCCGCTGGCGTTGCCTGCGGTGACGGTCGCCTCGGAGTCCTGCCGTCCGAGTACGGGGCGCAGGCTCGCGAGTTTCTCCAACGTCGAGTCGGGGCGCGGGTGTTCGTCGGTGTCGACGACCGTCTCGCCCTTCCTCGTGCGTACGGTGACCGGGACGATCTCGTCGGTGAAGCGGCCCTCGCGCTGGGCGGCGACCGCCTTCTCGTGGGAGCGCAGGGCGAGTTGATCCTGCTCCTCGCGGGGGATCGCGTACTCGCGCCGCAGGTTCTCGGCGGTCTCCAACATCCCGCCGGGGACAGGGTGGTTGACGCCTCCCGAGGTGACCCGGCCGCGAGCCAACCGGTCGTGCAGGGTGGTGCCCGCGCCGCGTACGCCGAAGCGGACGCCGGTGGTGTAGAACTCCGCCTGGCTCATGGACTCCACTCCCCCGGCCAGCACGAGGTCGCTCGCGCCGGTCTGCACCTGCATCGCCGCTATGATGATGGCCTGCAGTCCCGAGCCGCAGCGGCGGTCGATCTGCAGTCCCGGCACCTCGACCGGCAGACCGGCGTCGAGGGCGGCCACGCGACCGATCGCCGGGGCCTCGCCGTTGGGGTAGCACTGGCCCAGCAGCACGTCGTCGACAGCGGCGGGCGGGATACCGGTGCGGTCCAGTACGGCACGTACGACCGCTGCGGCGAGTTCGGTCGCGGGCACGTCGCGGAAGACGCCTCCGTAGCCGCCGACGGGGGTACGCACGGGTTCGCAGATCACCGCGTCACGCAAGAGGGCGGGCATCGGCCATGCCTTTCATGAGGGGTCACATGTACCGGCCGCCGGTCACCTCGACCACGGCTCCGGTGACGTAGCTCGCCATGTCGGAGGCGAGGAAGAGGACGGCCTGGGCGACCTCGGCGGGTTCGCCCGCGCGGCCCAGGGGGATCTCGGCGAGCTTCGCGTCCCAGGCGGCCGGCGGCATCGCCTCGGTCATGGCGGTGCGGATCAGGCCCGGCTGTACGGCGTTGACGCGGATGCCCGCCTTGGCGAGTTCCTTGGCGGAGGCCTTGGTGAGGCCGACGAGTCCGGCCTTGGCGGCGCTGTAGTTCGTCTGGCCGAAGTTGCCGACCTTGCCGGCGATCGAGGAGATGTTGACGATGCTGCCGCCGCGTCCGTGCGCGCGCATCGCCTCGGCGGCGTACCGGGTGCCGTTCCAGGCGCCGGTCAGATGGACGTCGACGACCGCGCGGAAGTCGGACAGAGCCATCTTGCGCAGGGTCGCGTCGCGGGTGATGCCGGCGTTGTTGACCATGACGCCGACCGGGCCGAAGCTGTCGGAGCAGTGAGCGACCAAGGCGGCGACCTCGTCCTCGTCGGTGACGTCGCAGCGCAGCGAGGTGGCGGCGACGCCGTTCTTGGCGAGGCGCTCGGCGGCTTCCGCCGCGGCCTCCTCGTTGATGTCGCCGAGGACGACGGACGCCCCTGCGGCGCCGAGCACACCGGCGATCTCGAAACCGATGCCCTGTGCGCCGCCGGTGATCACCGCGTTGCGGCCGTCCAGCAGTCCCATGTCAGCCCGTCCTTGGCTCGACGCCGCCTCCGCTATTCCTTCTAAATAGATAACCTATTATGCTGAAACAATCAATACAGCGATCGGCTGGCCGGGCGAGGAGAGCACACGGGTGGACATCAGCTATCCCGCGGAGACCGAGACGTTCCGCACCGAGGTCAAAGGGTTCCTCGCCGAGTCGCTGCCGCCGGACTGGCAGGGCATCGGCGCCCTCGACGAGGAGGCCGCCTGGTCCTTCGCCCGTGACTGGCGGCGCCTGCTCGCCGAGCGCCGCTACCTCTCCCTCACCTGGCCCGAGCGCTACGGCGGCCGTGGCCTGTCCAAGCTCCACCAGGTGGTCCTCATGGAGGAACTGGCCCTGGCCGGTGTGCCGTTCGGGCTGCCGCAGGACACCTTCGGCGTGAAGATGCTGGCGAACACGCTGCTGCGCTGGGGGACGGACGAGCAGCGGAGCCGGTTCCTGCCGCGCATCCTCAACGGCGAGGACACCTGGTGCCAGGGATACTCGGAGCCGGACGCGGGTTCGGACCTGGCCTCGTTGACGACACGTGCGGTCCGTGACGGCGACGAGTGGGTGATCGACGGCCAGAAGGTGTGGACGTCCGGCGCCCACCACAGCGACTGGATCTTCGTCCTGGCCCGCACGGACCGCGACGCGCCCAGGCACCGCGGCATATCCTTCCTCCTCGTTCCGCTGGACCAACCCGGCGTCGAGGTAAGGCCGTTCCGCATGATGAGCGGCCAACTCCACTTCAACGAGGTCTTCTTCAACGGCGCCCGCACCCGCGTCGACCTCGTCGTGGGCGGCGTCGACAACGGCTGGACGGTCGCCCAGAGCCTGTTGGGCGTGGAGCGCGGGGAGGAGGCGGCCACCAACCCGATCCTGTTCCGGGCCGAGGTGCAACGCCTGGTGGAACTGGCCCGCCTGTATGGGAAGGACCAGGACCCGGTCATCCGGCAGCGGATCGCCTGGTGCTGGTCCAAGGTCGAGATCATGCGCTATCTCGGCTACCGAATTCTCACCGGCTGGCTCAAGGGCGCGGAGCCGGGCCCCGAGTCGTCGATCGCCAAGCTGTACTGGAGCGAGTACCACACGAAGGTCACCGATCTCGCGATGGACATCATGGGCCTGCACGCCCAAGTGCCGGTCGGCCGCCCGCCGTTGCGCACCTACCGCACCGACGACCCCGGCGCCGCGAACTCCTCGGCGTCCTGGTCGACCACGTACCTGATCGCCCGCTCCGGCACGATCTACGCGGGCACCTCGCAGGTGCAGCGGAACATCCTCGCGGAGAAGGTGCTGGGGCTGCCGCGCGAGCCGAGGGCGACGGCTGGTTGAGGCGGGGTCGGTGACGGCAGGCAGCGGCCGACTCAGGGACGGCTCGTTGCGGCAGGTTCGGCGGCGGCCGGTCAAGGGCGGTTCAGAACCGCTGGTCACGGCGAGTTCCACGACGGCCGGTCAAGAACGGCTCAGGGACGGCTGGTCACGGCAAGTTCCGCAACGGCCGGTCGAAGCCGGTTCGGCGGCACCCCAGGGTGCGATCAGTCAGCGGCTGCCGCCGTGCCGGCAGGTCGGCAGGTCGGCAGGTCGGCACCAAGTAGGCCCGGCCCAGGGCCGATTCCGCATCCGCGCGGTCGGCCGCGACCACCCCGCCCCGCCTTCAGGCAGCCGCCCCTCAGCCCCGCGGCCTCACTCGCGCGCCTCGAACGTCCCAAGTCCCGGAACCGGACGCGGCCCGGTCCCCGGACGCCAGCCCGCGTCCAGCTTGCGCAGGCCCACGCCGTCCGGTGCCCAGATGTGGCAGCTGTTCAGCACCCCGGCAGTGGCGCGCGGGCCGTTCGCGGGCTCGCCGGCGTCACGGCGGCGCGCGTTGGCCGACATGGCCGCCTGGACCACGGCAGGGCCCAGCACCCGGGCCAGTTCGTAGAGGTGGGAGCAGCCCAGGACACCGCGGAACCGCTCCTGGATCGCCCGGTTGTATCCGGCGGCGACGCCCAGGCCGATCAGGCTGTCGAAGACCGGGGTGATGAACGGGCACTCGGCGTGCGGAAACGTCAGCATGTCCGCGTCGGCGGCCACGATGGTCATGTCCGCGAGGCGGACCCGCACCGCCAGCACCATCCGGTGGATGTCGGCGGCCTCGGGCTCGGCCCACGGCCGCTCGTCCCGCAGCTCCGCCTCGACCGAGATCTCGTCGCCGCCGGGCTCCTGGTGGGCGGTGACGGTGATGGTACGGCGGTGCAGCGGGAGTTCGGCGCGGCTCACGACGAGGCCTCCGCCGGCTCGGGCGCACTCTCGCCCAGCCCGGCGAACTCCGGTGGCCGGCGTTCGATGAAGCTGCGCACGCCCTCGCGGTAGTCCGGGGCGCGTTTCGCCGTGGCCAGCAGTGCGGCGGCGGTGTCGCGGCTCTCGGTGAAGCTTCTCGCCTGGTCGTCGGCGAGCTGCCGCTTGATGAGGGACATCGCGTACGGGCTGGCCGAGCGCGCGAGTTCCGTGGCGTACACGAGGGCCGCCGGGAGCAGTTCCTCCGGCTCGACGAGACGGTTGACCAGGCCCATCGCCTCCGCCTCCGTGCCGGTGACGCGGCGCGAGGACAGCAGCAGGTCGCTCGCGTTGCCGTAGCCGACTAGCCGGGGCAGGAGCCACGAGACGCCGTCCTCGGCCACCAGGCCGCGCGCGCTGAACGCGGCGGCGAACTTGGCGCCGGGCACGGCGAACCGTACGTCGCACATGAGCGCCTGGTTGAAGCCGATACCGGCGCAGGCGCCGTTGACGGCGGCCACCAGGGGCTTGGGGAACGACATGGGCCGGGTGCGCGGCGGCAGCCGGTCGGTCGGCCACGGGCGTGCGCCCGAGGACGCCCCGTCCAGCACGCTCATGTCCATGCCTGGGCAGAAGCTCCGTCCCGCGCCGGTGAGGACGACGGCCCGTACCGCCGGATCCGCCTCGGCGCGGTCGAACAACTCGTTGTAGAGCAGCTCCATCTCCAGCGTCCAGGCGTTGTGCCGCTCGGGCCGGTTCAGGGTGAGCAGCATGACTCCGTCGCTGGTCAGCTCGCTGAGGATCACCGGGGCCGCATGCTCGTTCATCGAGGTCACTCCCAGAGCCCGCCTTGGCCTTATAGCTAGATGAATCATCTATATACCCAACCATGGTCCGGGCACCAGATCGGGTTCCGCCGAGGAAAGATCATCCAGACCTTGACCTGGTACCCTCGATGAACTAAGACGATTCATTTTGCTATATGACGGAGGAGCCCGCCGTGGCCGAGGCAGCCCGCGCAGAAACGCCCACCGTGCCCGTCCCCGCGCGTGGCCGCGTCGGACGTCAGGTGCGCGTCCCGAAGACCGCCGAACTGGTCGCCGCGGAGATGCGCCGCCAGATCGTACGGGGGGAGCTGAAGCCCGGCGACGCGCTGCCGCCGGAGTCGGGACTGATGGAGCAGTTCGGCATCTCACGGCCGACGCTGCGCGAGGCGTTCCGCGTCTTGGAATCGGAGTCGCTGATCACCGTGCGGCGCGGCGCACACGGCGGCGCCCGGGTGAGTGCGCCGGACTCCGATGTCGCGGCCCGCTTCGCCGGCCTGATCCTCGAATACCGCGGCGCCACGCTGGGCGACGTCTACCGCGCGGCGGCCGTCATCGAGCCGCCCTGCGTGCGCCAACTGGCCGCCAAGCACACGGCGGACGACATCAAGCGACTGCGCGACGCGGTGGCGGCCGAGAAGACCGTCCTGGACGACCCGCTGGGCCTGGTCGAGGCCCAGGACACCTTCCACGCCCTGCTGGTCGAACTGACCGGCAACCAGACGCTGATCCTCCTGTGCGGCATGCTCCGCAACATCATCGACCGGGCCAACGCCTCCTACACCGCGGCGGCCACCGACGCCGAGACCCAGAAGGCGCAGGCCCTGAAGGGACACCGGGCTCATGTGCGCCTGGTCGGCCTGATCGAGTCCGGCAAGGCCGACGAGGCCGAGAAGCTGTGGCAGCGCCACATCAGCGGCGCCGACGACGTGGTGAACGGAGCTGGCCCCAAGACGGTGCTCGAACTCATCGACTGACCGGGCGGACCCTCATCGCCCGACCGGGCGTATCGAGGATCACCGAGCCGTTCCCACTCTCACCCCTTGCGTCCGCGAAACAGTTAGATAATTATAGTAGACGTACTGAATAGATCTGGGGTCCGGAGGCGACGGCCATGGCCGAACAGCGCAAGCGAATCTTCGACTGCGACCAGCACATGTACGAGGAACGGGACTCCTTCACCCGCTACCTCCCGAAGGAGTTCCTCGGCCAGGCGGTGGCCCCGGTGACGCTCCCGGACGGCCGCGAGGTCATCCTCGCCGGGGACCGGATCGTGGTCTGTCTGGAGCCGGAGTTCGGGCAGGTCTACCGGCCCGGCTCGCTCAAGGAGATGCTCAAGGCGATGGCCTCGGGCAACCCCGACGAGACGTACCAGTTCGAGCCGATGCACGAGTCGTACCAGAACCGCGAGGCCCGGCTGCGCGTCATGGACGAGCAGGGCCTGGACCAGACGATCATCTACCCGGGCGGCTGGGCACTGGTCGCCGAGGAGTACGTACAGGGCGTCGAGCCGCTCTACGCCAACTACCACTCGTTCAACCGCTACATGAACGAGGTGTGGGGCTTCAACCACCAGGACCGCATCTACTCCCCCGCGCTGCTGTCGCTGCGCGACCTCGACCACGCGGTCAAGGAGCTGGAGTACGTCCTGGACAAGGGCGCCCGGTTCATCATGCTGCCGACCGGGCCGCAGTACGGGCGCTCACCGGGCGACCCGTACTTCGACCCGTTCTGGAAACTGGTCAACGAGGCCAAGGCCAGCGTGTGTTACCACATCAGCGAGTTCTACTACAACTCGCACGTCGCCCCCGCCTGGGGCCACGACGCGAGCCCGATCCACTTCCGGATGTCGGCCTGGCAGTGGATGAACACCTACGGCCAGCGCCCGATCGAGGAGACGCTGTCCGCGCTGATCTTCGACAACCTCTTCGGGCGCTTCCCCGACATCAACGTCCTGGTCTCCGAGTTCGGCGCCGAGTGGGTGCCCCACTTCGTCCGGCACATGGACAAGAGCCGCGGCATGGGCCGCAACGGCCCCTGGATCGGCGGGCAGTTGGCGGAGCGGCCCAGCCAGGTGTTCCGCAAGCACATCCGTGTGGTGCCCTACCCGGAGGACGACATCCCGAGCCTGGTCAAGCGGCTCGGCTACCACGAGTCGATCGTGATGGGCTCGGACTTCCCGCACGCGGAGGGCATCGCCAACCCGGCCGACTACCGCAAGCTCCTTGCGGAGCTGGACGAGTCGGTCCAGGACGACATCATGTACAACAACGCGCAGCAGCTGATCAGCCGTTGAGCGCGTGACGCTCCAACAGGGCGGGCCCGGTACCGATTTCGGTACCGGGCCCGTTCCCGTTTCGCCGTGACTCAGACCAGGTCCGCCGCCAGGTTCGCGATGTTGGTGAGCAGCGCCGTGCCGCTCCGGGAGTGGTCGTAGCCGGCGAGCGGGTAGCCGTTGCTCAGACAGGCGAAGGACAGGCCGGACTCCGGGTCCATGAAGCCGAGTTGGTAGGCGGCGCCCGCGCTGCCGAAGAGCGACGGCGAGCCGGTGGACGGGAGTTGGCTACCTGCGTCCGGACCAGCCACCGTCACGAACAGACCCATGCTGGTACGTCGACTGCCGCCGCCCCCGTAATTCTGCTCCCCGCAAGGGAGTCGGGTCAGCCGGATCCGGGTGCCCTCAGCCACCGCCTCCGGCTTCCACAGGCCCGAGTGCTCCAGTGCCTGGAAATACAGGGCGACATCGGCGGCGGTGGCCACCAGGGCGTGGCTGGGCTCGCCGGCCGCCAGGACACGGGGGTCGGCGAGGTACCACGGTCCCCAGGGGTCGGGTTCCTGGGTGTCGTCCGTGCGGTCGGTGGCGATCATCGGGGCGACGGTGCCGGGCTGTTTGTCGACCGGGACGCCGAGTTCGATCGAGGTGAGGCCCAGCGGCCGGGCGATCCGCTCGTGGAGGTAGTCGGCGAAGGGCAGTCCTGTGCGCCGCTCGACGATCTCGGCGATCAGCCAGGCGGCGGCGGTGAGATGGAACTGGAAGCGGGTGCCCGGCGGGGTGTCTAGCCGCCAGCGCCCGAAGGCGGCGAGCCGCTGCTCGCGGTCCAGCATCTTCGGGTAGCCGAGGGGGGCGAAGGGGAAGCCTGCGGTGTGCGTGAGCACCTGCTCGACGGTCACCGTCTCCTTACCGTTCGGCGCGAACTCCGGGATGATCGCGGCGACTTGCTCGTCCAGGTGCAGGAGTCCCTCACCGAGCAGCTTCCACACGACACCGGCGACGATCGACCGCCCGACGGACTGCAGGACGTACCGAGTGTCCGGGCCGGCGTCTCCCCAGGTCTGGAGCGCCACCAGGCGACCGCCCCGCGCGACGGCGACCTGCGCCGACGGCAACGGTCCGTGCTCGACCTCCAGACGGATGCGGCGCAGCAGGACGTCCAGCCGGTACGGGTCCACCCCAACGCTCTCAGGGGCGACGACGGAGTGGTCAGTCACGTGTTTCTCCTTGGCCGGGCTCGCGCAGCCGCTGCCGTACGACCTTGCCGTTGGCGTTGCGTGGCAGGTGGTCCACGAACCACCAGCGGACGGGGACCTTGAATCCGGACAGCCGGGTGCGGGCGTGTGCCCTGAGCGAGGTGGTCTCGGGCGGGGAATCGGGGTCGGCCGGCACGACGAAGGCGACGACGGTCTGGCCGAGCCGTTCGTCGGGGGCGCCCGTGACAGCGACGTCCGCGACGCCGGGGTGTGCGGCCAGGACGGTCTCGACCTCCAGCGGGTGGACGTTCTCGCCACCCCTGATGATCATGTCGGTGCCGCGGCCGTACAGATAGAGGTAGCCGTCCTCGCCCACTCGGCCCAAGTCGCCGCTGTGCAGCCAGCCTTCGGCGTCGATCCGGAAGAAATGGTCGGCGCGGGCGTGGATCTCGCCGACGCCGTCCAGCCCGGTGTCCCGCACCCGCAGCTCGACGCCGGGGGCGGGCCGTCCCACGGACCGCAGCAGTTCGGTGCGGCCGGCGACTGCCTCCCGGTGGTCCTCGGGGGTGAGCACGCTGATGGGTGAACCCTCGGTCTGCCCGAACATGTTGAGCATGCGGACGCCGGGCATCGCCTCGTACGTCCGCCGCAGGGTGCCGGGGCGGACCGGCGCGCCGCCGTACTGCAGGACCCGCAGCGTCTCGTGGTGTGCCTGGCCTGCCGTCAGCAGGGTCTCCAGCATCGCCGGGACCATGCTGGTGTGAGTGACACCGAGTGTGCGCAGCAGGGCCCAGCCCTCGACGGTGAAGCGGGGCAGGCCGGTGATCAGCGCGCCCGCGGCCAGGGCGACGGCGATGTTGCCGAGGCCGGCGATGTGGTGGAAGGGGGCGCTGCCCCCGTAGAAACTGTCCGGATCGAGCGCGCAGAGGCGGCCGTTGACGCGGGCGCGGGCGGCCAGGCGCCGTTGGGTCATGGGGACGGGTTTGGGGAGGCCTGTCGTGCCGGAGGTGTGCAGGACGACGGCGAGGTCGTCCGGCTCGGCGGTCAACGGCCTTGTACTCGGGCGGAGTTCGGGGACGACGACGGAGCGGCGGCCGGACAGCTTGGCGACCTGTTCGCCGAGTTCGGCGAACTCGGGCTGTGCGAGAAGGAGTTGAGCCCCCGACGCCTCGACCACGGCCACGATCTCGTACGGCGTCATGCGGACGCCGAGCGGGGCGAGCGGGTGGCCGGACCCGGCGCCGCCGATGACCAGCGCAAGGGCGTCGGCAGAGGTGGCGGCCAGGGCGGGTACCGGGGCGCCGGGGTCGAGGCCGAGGGTGTCCAGCCAGTCGGCGGCGCCGGCCGCCCGGTCGAGGAGTTCGTGTCCGGTCCAGGTGAGGTCCCCGAACCGGACGGCGGGACGGGAGTGGTCGTAGGCGGCGAGCACGGTCGCCGTCCAGGTGAACTCCGCCTCGCCACCCACCGGGTCAGGGCTCCAGTAGGGCCGAAGCGGTGCCGGTGACCACCTCGGCGCCGTCCTGGGTGACGGTTCGCAGTGAGAAGTGGGCGACCGGGCCGTCCGGCGTGTCCTCGACCGACTCGACGGTCGCCGTGGCGGTCAGGGTGTCGCCGGGCCACACCTGGGCCTTGAAGCGCACCCCGAAGGTCAGCAGCGCCTCGACGCCGACCCAGTCGGTCAGGACGCGTCCCGTCATGCCCATCGTGAGCATGCCGTGGGCGAAGACACCGGGGTAGCCCGCGACCTCGGTGGCGAACATCTCGTCGGTGTGCAGCGGGTTGAAGTCGCCGGACGCGCCCGCGTATTGGACGATCCGGGTGCGCTTGAGGTCGTCGACCAGCACGCTCTCGCGGGTCTCGCCGACCTTGACGTCATCGACGCTCAGGGTCATCGGGCGTCCTTCCGGGTTGCGGGACCTTCGGGTACGACGGCCACGGTGAGGGCGCTGACGACCGGTTCGCCGTCGGCGTCGCGGTACTCGGTGATGCGTTCGCTGAACAGCAGCAGTCCGGTGCGGCCCTGCTTCTCCCAGCTGCGGCCGGTGACAGTGGTGGCGTACAGGGTCTCCCCCGCGCGCACCGGCCTGTGGTACGTGAAGTGCTGCTCGGCGTGCAGCCCGCCACCGCCCTCCGGCATCACACCGGGCTCGGCGCCGGACCCGAACCACTCCTCCCCCGGCTTGGGCCGCAGCCGGTAGTCAGGATCGTGGTGGGCGCTCGCCATGGTGAAGGTGGGCGGCGCGAGCGCGCTCTCGCCGACGTAGGCCGGGTTCTCGTCGCCGATGGCCCGGGCGAACATCAGGATGTGCCCGGCCTCGACCGGGAAGGGCTGCCCTGTCATCTTCCTTCTCCTCGGTCAGTGCACACAGAAGCGGTCTTTCTCCTCGGTCAGTACGGCAGGAACGCGTCGCGGGTGGCCTCGTCCGGGTCGAAGTCCGGGGGCAGTCCCTCGAACTTGGGCTCCCGTTTCTCCACGAAGCTGGCCACGCCTTCGCGGAAGTCCGGCGAGCCCGCGAAGAACTCCATGGCGGAGTAGGAGCGGGCGAGCGCTTCAGTGAAGGGCCGGTCGAGGTCGCCGTAGACCTGATGGCGTACGACGGCCATGGCGCGCGGTGAGCAGTTGCGGGCGATGTCGCGGGCGTAGGCGCGGGCCGCGTCGAGCAGGTCCTCCGGCTCCACCACCCGGCTGACGAGGCCGAGTTGCTTCGCCTCGTCGGCGTCGAAGACGCGGCCGGACAGAAGGAGGTCGAGGGCGTTCTCCAGGCCGATGACGCGCGGCAGCACGTAGGGGAGGTTGTACTCGCCGGCGAGGCCGCGGCGGGTGAAGGCGGTGGTGAAGCGGGCGCCTCGGGCGGCGAAGCGTACGTCGCAGATCAGGGCCTGGACCAGGCCGATGCCCGCGCAGGCGCCGTTGACGGCCGCGATGAGCGGCTTGGGCATGTTCCGCCTGCTGTACATGGGCACGCGGGCCTGGAGGTTGAGGGACTGGCCCGGCTGCGCGTTCTGTTCCAGCCGCTGGACGTCCATGCCGGGGCAGAACGCCCGGCCGGCGCCCGTGATGATCACGACGCGGACGGCGGGGTCGGCGGCTGCCTCGTCCAGGAGGGCGAAGAAGCGGTTCTCCATGGGGAGGCTCCACGCGTTCTTGCGCTCGGGCCGGTTGAGGGTGACGGTGGCGACACCGTCCTCGTCGACCTCGTAGAGCACCAGGTCCCGGTCGGATTCGTCGGGCATCGCGTCACTCCTCGGTCAGCGGTTCGATGGCGTCGATGGGCTGGATGGGGTGGATGGGTTCGCCGATGCCCGGGCGCTCCCCGGAGATCGTCACCACCACCTGCCCCCGGGCGCAGACAATCCCGTCGGTCATCACGTCGACGTCGGCGAAGTGCAGCCTGCGGCCCCGGCGGACGCAGCGCGCGTAGGCGACGGCCTCCGGGCCCCGGGCGGGCGCGAGGTACTGCACCGACATCGAGACGGTGCTGAGCAGGCTCCCCTTCTGGAAGTCGTGCCCGGCGATCACGGCTCCCGCGCCAGCGGTGTCGATGAGCGCGGAGATCACTCCTCCGTGGAAGACGCCTTCGTGGGCGGAAAGGGCCTCGACGTAGGGAAGGACGACCTCCACGCCGTCGGGGTCCCAGCGGACCATGCGCAGACGACAGAGGCGGTTGAACGCGACGCCGCGCTCCCAGCGGGACCGGAACCACTCGCGGCGTGCGCGCTGTTCCTGGTCGGTGAGGGTCCTCGCCGCGACGGTCATCCGCACGCCCTCCGGTCTCGGCCGGTAGCCGATCCATATAGTTACATGAATTGGATAGTTGAAGCAATCACCCGAGGCGCAGCCGGGGCGCCAGATGTATTATTTATATAACTCATTCGATGCCTGTGAACAGAGGGAGCCCACGATGCCGTCGACCGCCCTGGCCGGGATCCGCGTCCTCGACCTGTCCCGCATCCTGGCCGCACCACTGGCCACCCAGATGCTGGCCGACCTCGGCGCGGAGGTCATCAAGGTCGAGCGGCCGGGCACCGGCGACGACTCACGGACGTACGGTCCGCCGTTCGCCCCCGGAACGGACACCGCGGCCTTCTACCTCTCCTGCAACCGCAACAAGCGATCCGTGACGGTCAATCACGCCACCGCCGAGGGACAGGAGTTGATCCGCTCGCTCGCCGCCCGCTCGGACGTCCTGGTGGAGAACTTCCGCGCGGGAACGCTGGCGAAGTACGGCCTCGACCACGAGAGCCTGCTGACGCTCAACCCGCGCCTGGTCTACCTGTCCGTCACCGGCTTCGGTCAGACCGGTCCCTATGCCGGGCGCCCCGGCTACGACGGCATCTTCCAGGCCATGTCCGGGATGATGAGCGTCTCCGGACACCCCGACGAGCCGATGAAGGTCGGCGTCAGCATGGTCGACATCCTCACCGGCCTGTACGCCTCGACGGCCGTCCTGGCGGCGCTGCGGCACCGGGACGCCACCGGCGAGGGCCAGTTCGTCGACCTCTCCCTGCTGGACTGCGGGCTGGCCTCGCTGTCGCACTTCGCGATGAACTACCTGGTCTCCGGGGAGGTTCCACGCCGGCGCGGCAACGGCGGCTACGGCGGAATCCCCTCCCAGGCCTTCCACTGCGCGGACAAGCCGCTCTTCCTCGTCGCGGGCAACGACAAGCAGTTCGCCGCGTTCTGCGCGGCGGCCGACCGCACCGACCTGCTCCAGGACCCCCGGTTCGCCACCACCTCTGCCCGGATCACCCACCGGGAGGAGATCCTGCCGGTACTCGAAGCCATCATGCGCACCCGGACCCGGGACGACTGGCTGACCCTGCTGGACGAACACGACGTGCCGGCGGGCCCGTTCAACGAGATGCCCGAGGTCTTCTCCGACCCCCAGATCCAGCACCGGGGGATGCTGGTCGAGGTCGACGATCCGGTGTCGGGCCGACTGCCCCTGCTCGCCAATCCGATACGGCTCACGGCGACCCCGGTCGGGGGCTACGCCCCACCGCCCACGCTGGGCGAACACACCGCCGAAGTCCTGTGCGGGCTCGCCGGGGTGACGGAGGATCAGCTCGGAGGACTGCGCGCGCGAGGTGTCGTCTAGCGACGTCACCCGATGAGGGTCCGGCCGCCCTCCAACATCAGCGTCGCACCCGTCAGATAGGCCATGTCGTCGCTCACCAGCGCGGCCACCGCCCTGCCGATGTCCGCCTCCGGCGCGCCGAGTCGGCCCAACGGGATCTCCCTGGCCAGCTCCTCCGCCTTTCCCGGATGCGCGGCCAGATAGTCCTCCGCCGCCGGGCTGAGCGCGGCCGGGCAGACGACGTTCACGCGAATCCCGTACGGCCCCCATTCCCGCGCGGCGACCCGGCTCAGCCCACGGATCGCCTCCTTGGCCATGGCGTACGCAGCGAAGGTCGCCTCGCCCTGAACGGCTGCAGAGGAACCTAGGTTGACGACACTGCCCCGGCTCTCTCTCAGGTGGGGCAGGGCCGCCTGCATTGCGTGGAACACGGCCAACGGCCCACTGCGGTAGGTGAGTTCGACATCGTCGTACGACGTCTTCTCCAGCCGGCGCTGCACCGAGGACTGGGCGTTGTTGACGAGCACGTCGAGGCCGCCGAACTCCCGTACCGTCTCGGCCACCATCCGGTCGACGTCGTCGCGCTCCCCCACGTCCCCGACCACGGTGTACGCCCGCCCGCCGCGCTCGGCGATCTCCCCGGCGGTGTCCTTCAGCTTGCTCTCGGTGCGGCCGGTGATGACCACGGCCGCGCCCTCGACCGCGAGCGCCAGGGCGATACCTCGGCCCACGCCCTGACCTCCGCCGGTGATCAAAGCCGTCCTGCCTGACAACCGTGCCATCACGTCTCCTTCCAGAAGGCCGTCCACGTGGGGAAGGCCTCGGGCAGCGCCGGTTCTCCCGCGCCTTCCCAACCGTTGAAGCCGACCGCCTGCGGGCGGTCGGTCACGTCGGCCGCGTACCAGTGCTGTTCGCGGCGCCGGGAGAAGTACCAGTCGCCGTCCACGCGCGCGTAGTCGTCGAAGTAGCAGATCGACATCACGATCCACCGGTCCCCCACCTCGTGCTCGGCGCGGCAGTAGACCGCGCCGGTCGCGGCGTCGCGGCCGGTGAACTCGATGCGGTGGCCGCAGATTTGATGCACCGAACGGTGGAAGCCGCGCACGAGGGGCTCGATGTGCTGCCGCAGGACCTGCCGTCCCCTGCCATGGCGCCCCATGTCGACGTCGGGGCGGAAGCAGTCGACCCAGGCATCCAGGTCGCGGGAATCGACGGCCAGGGCGTAGCGGATGGGCAGTTGCTGGATGGCCTGGTGGGACTCGACACGGTCGAGGCGGTCCTCAACCGACGTCATGGCCGCGGCTCCTTGGGCAGACCGAGGAGCTGCTCCCCGATGATGTTGCGCTGGATCTCGCTCGAACCGCCGTAGATCGTCTCCGCCAGGGAGAGCAGGAACGAGCGCTGCCGCGTGTCGAGTGCGTAGTCCTCGCCGACGATCTGCCCGGCGGGTCCGGCCAACTCCATGGCCAGGTGGCCGAGTTGCTGGTGGCGTGTCGAGGCGTAGAGCTTCGCGGTGGTGGCCTGGGCGCCGGGTGTGCGGCCCGCGGTCAGTTCCGCGAGGGTGCGCAGGTTGGTGGTGCGCATGATGCGTACGGAGATCCAGGCGTCCAGGATCCGGCGGCGCAGCATGGGGTCGTCGAGGGCGCTGCGCGCGCGGGCCAGTTCGATCAGAGCCTCGGCCTCCCGCTCGAAGCCGAGTTGCTGGGGCAGCAGGGTGGTGCCGCGTTCGATGCCGAGGGTGGCCATCGCGGTGCGCCAGCCCTGGCCGACCTCGCCCACGGCCATGTCCGCGCCGGTGCGCGCGTCGGAGAGGAAGACCTCGGCGAACTCGTCCTGGCCGGCGAGGTTGCGGATGGGGCGGATCTCCACGCCGGGTTGATCGGTCGGGAGGAGCAGCAGGGTCAGGCCTTTGTGGCGCCTGGAGTCGGCGTCGGTGCGGGTGAGGACGTAGAGCCAGTCGGCGTGGATGCCGAACGAGGTCCACACCTTCTGTCCGTTGACCACCCACTGGTCGCCGTCGCGCTCGGCGCGGGTGCGGACGGAGGCCAGGTCTGAGCCCGCGCCGGGTTCGCTGAAGCCCTGTCCCCACAGTTCCTCGACGGCGAGGATCGGGGGCAGGAAGCGCTTCTTCTGGGCCTCGTCGCCCATCGCGAGGAGCATCGGGCCGAGCAGGTCGAGGGCATTGACGGTGGCGCGGTAGGGGGCGTTCGCGCGGGCGTACTCGTACTCGAAGACGATCTCCTCGATCAGTCCGAGGCCGCGTCCGCCGTACTCCTTCGGCCAGGCCACGCCCAGCCAGTTCCCGGCCGACAGCTCGCGGTCCCAGGCCAGGCGTACGTCCCAGGCCGCGCCGTCGGTGGGGCCGCCCACGCCCCGGTGCTCGGCGAACTCCCCCACGAGGTGGTCCGCGAACCAGTCCCGCAGTTCGTCGCGGAAGTCGCGTACGGCGGGCCCGAAGTCCACTTCCATGTCTGCTTCTCCTGGGTGTCAGATGCCGAGCCGGGCGGCGAGCAGTTCCCGGTGGTACGCGGGTGTGCCGAGCAGTACTTCGGAGCTCTTCGCCCGCTTCAGGTAGAGGTGCGCGGGGTGCTCCCAGGTGAAGCCGATGCCGCCGTGCACCTGGATGCTGTCGCCGGCGACCTTGGTGAAGGCCTCCGAGCAGAAGGCCTGGGCGAGGGCCGCCGCGACGGCGATCTCCGTCTCGTCGCCGGCGTCAAGGGCCCACAGTCCGGCGTACGCGGCCGAGCGGGCGGACTCGATCTCGACGAGCATGTCGGCGCACTTGTGCTTGACGCCCTGGAACGAGCCGATGGGACGGCCGTACTGCTCGCGGATCTTGGCGTACGCGACCGCCGCGTCCAGCGCCGCCGCCGCTCCCCCGGCCTGTTCGGCTGCCAGAAGGACGGCGGCCGTGGCAAGGGTGCGTTCGAGCGCGGGCCAGGCCGTGCCGTCGGTGCCCAGCAGGCGGGCGGGGGTGTCCGTGAAGGTGATGCGGGCCTGTTTGCGGGTCTGGTCGAGGGTGGGGAGGGGGGTGCGGGTGAGGCCCGGTGCGTCGGCGGTCTCGACCGCGAAGAAGCTGACGCCGACGGGGGTGCGGGCGGCGACCAGGAGCAGGTCGGCGAGGTGCCCGTCGGGGACGTAGGTCTTCGCGCCCGTGAGCCGCCAACTGCCCGCTTCCTCGCGGGCGTTGAGGTGGATGCCCGGCTCGTCCCAGCGCCCGTCGTCCTCGGTGAGGGCGAGCGTGGCCACCGTCTCGCCGGCGGCGATGCCCGGGAGCAGTTCGGCGCGGGCGGCCTCGTCGTCGCAGCGCAGCAGCGCCTCGGCGGCCAGTGCGACGGTGGCGAAGTACGGGGCGCACAGCAGGGCGCGGCCCGTCTCCTCGAAGACGACGCCGAGGTCGACGTAGCCGAAGCCGGAGCCGCCGTACTCCTCCGGTACGGCGAGCCCCTGGAGTCCGATCTCCGTGGCCATCCGTCGCCAGATCCACGGGTCGTGTCCGCGCGGGTCGGCGGCCAGGCGGCGCACGTCGGCCTCGGTGGCGTGCCGGGTGAGGAACGACCGTACAACCGTGCGCAGTTCGTCCTGTTCCTCGCTGAAGGTGAGATCCATGCCGAGCTTCCCGTCCTCGGTGCGCCCGTGTGCCGGACGCTTGCCGCACACCTCTCGATACAGTTAGATAATTATAGTATCCGCACTGAATACACCAGGAGCGCGACGTGACCGATCCCTACGCCCCGTTCACGAGCCTGACCTTCGAACGGCCCGCGCCCGGTGTGCTGCGCATCGTGCTCGACGCGCCGAACCTCAACGCCGTCGATCCGCGCATGCACGGCGAGCTGGCCGACATCTGGCCGGTCGTCGACCGGGACGAGGAGACCCGCACGGTACTGGTCCAGGGGGCCGGCAGGGCCTTCTCGGCCGGCGGGACCTTCGACTCCATCGAGGCCATGACCCAGGACTACGCCGTGCGCGCCCGGACGATGCG
This sequence comes from Streptomyces sp. NPDC001100, assembly GCF_053598575.1. Taxonomy (NCBI): domain Bacteria; kingdom Bacillati; phylum Actinomycetota; class Actinomycetes; order Kitasatosporales; family Streptomycetaceae; genus Streptomyces; species Streptomyces sp. NPDC001100. Next base: position 102,674 of record NZ_JBSFKO010000024.1, on the reverse strand, counting down.
GGAGGCGCGGGACATGGTCTACGGGGTGATCAACTGCTCGAAGCCGGTGGTCTCCGCGATCCACGGCCCGGCGGTCGGGGCGGGGCTGGTCATCGGCATGCTGGCGGACATCTCGATCGCCGGACGCAAAGCGAAGATCGTCGACGGGCACACGCGGCTCGGGGTGGCGGCCGGTGACCACGCGGCGATCTGCTGGCCGCTGCTGTGCGGGATGGCCAAGGCCAAGTACTACCTGCTGACCTGCGAGGCGCTGACCGGCGAGGAGGCCGAGCGGATCGGCCTGGTGTCGAAGTGCGTGGACGACGAGGACGTGCACGCCGAGGGGCTGCGGGTGGCGACCCTCCTGGCCGCCGGGCCCGCCAGCGCGCTGAGCTGGACCAAGCGGTCCCTCAACCACTGGTACCGCACGGCTCAGCCGCTCTTCGAGGCCTCGCTGGGGCTGGAGTTCTTCGGATTCGGCGGGCACGAGGTCGTCGAGGGACTCGCCGCCCACCGCGAGAAGCGCGCCCCGGACTTCGAGGGCGTGGGCGGCAAGCACCCGATCGACCTGTGACCCACGGACGCACGAGGCACGAGGAGCGCGCGATGACGGCAAAGCACACCCGCACCGAAATCCCCCCGCTGGTGAAGGGGTTGACCTTCGAGGAGATGCCGGTCGGGCAGGTCTTCCGCACCGCCCGCCGCACGGTCACCGAGACCGACCTCGTCAACTTCGTCACCTGGGGCGGCTTCAACGAGCCGCTCTTCTGGGACGCCTCGCACGCGGCCGACGGCGGCTACACCGGACGGCTGGTCCCGGGCGCGCTGACGTACTGCATCGCCGAGGGACTCGTCCTGCAGACGAACGTGCTGCACGGCACGGGCCTGGCCTTCCTGCACATGGAACTGACCGTGCGGGGACCGGTCTACGTCGGCGACACGCTGTACGCCGTCGTGGAGACCACCGGCTCCCGGCCGTCCGGCAAGCCCGGCCGGGGCGTGGTGACCAGCCGCATCACCGTACGCAACCAGCGGGACGAGGACGTGCTCGTCTACACGCCGGTACGGCTGATCCGGGGCCGGGACTACGAGGCTCCGACACGCTGATCCCGCGGGCTGGGCGGCACCAGCGTCAGCCCGGCCGCCGTATCCGGCGCCTCGGGACCGGCGAAGGCTCCGGCCCGCAGCCAGTCCGAGGGCATCGGCGGGCGCGGCGGCGGCTCGTGGTCGGGGACGGCCATCGCGTAGAGGCGGGTGTAGCGGAACTTCGCCTCCAGGTTGTCGAGCACCGACCAGTACTCGTAGCCGCAGACGTCCACACCGCGCTCGATGACCCGGCCCAGCCAGGACAGCCGGGCGCGCAGCAGGGACCGGCGGCGGGCGTCGTCGCTGTGGCCGGTCTCGTCGACGAGGTCCAGGTCGCCCATGCCGTTGTCCACGACGGACAGCGGCGGCAGCAGGTCGCCGTAGAGATCGTGGAGGTCCGCGACGGCGTCGGCCAGGCCCTCGGGGAGGATGGGCCAGCCGTACGCCGTCGTCTCCACGTCGTCGAACGGGACGACCGCGAAGCCCAGGCCCACCAGCAGGCGGTTGACCTCGTTGAGCCTGCTCTGGCACTTGTCGGCCGGCAGGGCGCGGGCGAGGTTCTCCGGTGCGGTGACGCGGAACGGGGTGTGCCAGGACAGACCGAGCAGGTCCTGCGGGGTGGCGATGACGTCCAGGTCTCCGGGGCGCACACAGCCGGTGTCCTCGATCGGTACGACGTCGTCCTCGGTCACCATGTGCTCGCCGAGCAGCAGGGGGTCGAGGAAGAGACGGTTGGTCCAGCTCAGCAGGCGGTCCAGGGCGAGCCGGTCGAAGGGGTCCTCGGTGGCCGCGTAGCCGCCGACGAGAGTGACCGTGGTACCGATCCGGCCGCTCACGCCGGCGGCGCGGAGCGCGCGGGTCGCGAGTCCGTTGGCGAGCAGGATGTGGTGGACCGCGGGCAGGCCGGCGCGGCCGATGCCCCGGCCCGGGGTGTACATCCCGGCCACATGGTCGGCGAGAGTGGGTCCGGCCAAGTCGGTGGAGGTGATCCAGCGGGTGACGCGGTCGCCGTAGCGACGGCCCAGCTCGGCGGCGTAGGCGGCGAAGTGCTCGGCGGTGTCGCGCTCCAGCCATCCCCCGCGCTCCTCCAGCCAGCACGGCAGTGACCGGTCGAAGAGAGTCAGACAAGGGCGCAGGCCGAGTGCGAGCAGGGAGTCGAGTTCGCGGTCGCAGCGGTCCAGGGCCGCGTGGTCCCAGCTGCCGGGGCCGTCGGGCTGGAGCAGCGGCCATCCGGCGACCATCCGGTGGGTGTCGGGCGTGACGCCGACCAGCTGCCGGATGTCGTCGGTCCACTGCCGGAAGTGCCCCGCGCGTTCCGGCGGAGGGGGCGGCGGGGCCGCGATGGCGTCCGCGGTGGCGACTCCCCAGTCGACACCGTGGAAAGAATCGTGCAGGAAACCATCGCTCATGGTCACCGTCCCGGGCGGAATAGCTAACGCATTCAACTGAATGCCCGCCGTCCGGACGCTAACACTTCGGGGATACGACGACAATGTTTCGGACAGATCTCATCGGTTCGTCAAAGTGTCGGGGCGAGGTCGGCCCGTATCCGGAGCGGGGCCGGAGGGGCGCCGGGCCATGGCCATGATCGCCGGTCGAGGTTGCGGGAGAGCAGGGCCGAGCTATCGACGATCCGCAGGCCGGCGATACCGCGCACGCGCGGCCGGATGTCCACAAGGTCGTCGCCGGCCGGACATGCCGGGCGGGTTCCGGCTGCGTGGCGGCCGCGGCGGACGTGATCGAGGGCCGCCGCGATGATCTCCTGCTCGTCGCGCACGGTTGGATCGGGGGACGTTTCGGCCATGATCGGAACGGTCCCGAAGACCTGAGTCCTACGGCGCGTGAGGGCGCGCCAGGCGGTACAGCGGCCCATCCACACCTGACCCGCAACCTCGCCCCACTCCGGTGACGCCTACTCCCCCAAGGGCCTGAACTCTTCCTCCCCCCACCAGGGATAGACGGCCGGCATGTCCTTGCTGACCCGGCCCGGGAACGCGGGCGGCCGCTTGGCGAGGAAGGACTCGACGCCCTCCACCGGGTCCGGACCGCCGCCGATCTGGCTCATGATCCGCGAGTCGAGGCGGTGCGCGGCCATCGGGTGGGGCTCGCCGAGCATCCGCCACATCATCTGCCGGGAGAGGGCGACCGAGATCGCCGAGGTGTTGTCGGCGATCTCGCGGGCGAGTTCGTACGCCGCCGGCAGGAGTTCCTCCGGCGGATGGACGGAGCGGACCAGCCCGGCCGACAACGCCTCCTCGGGGCCGAAGACGCGCCCGCTCGCCACCCATTCCATGGCCCGTTGCATCCCCACGGCCCGTGGCAGGAACCAGCTGGCCGCGGACTCCGGCACGATGCCCCGGCGCGCGAAGACGAAGCCGAACTTCGCCGAGGTCGAGGCCAGCCGGATGTCCATGGGCAGGGTCATGCTGGCCCCGACGCCGACCGCGGGGCCGTTGACCGCAGCGATGACCGGCTTGGTGCTGGAGAAGATCCGCAGCGCGACCCGGCCGCCGGTGTCCCGATGCCAGGCGCCCGCCCTTCGGTGGTCGAACGACGACCCGCCGGAACTGACGTCGGCGCCCGCGCAGAAACCGCGCCCGGCTCCGGTCACCACGATCACCCTTACGTCGTCGTCGGCGTCGGCCGCGTCGAAGACGTCGAGGAGGTCGCCCATCATCTGCGAGTTGAAGGCGTTCAGCTTCTCGGGCCGGTTGAGCGTGACGGTGAGGATCCGGTCCGCCACCTCGGCCCGCACGGTCTCGTACTCCTGCTCCGGCATGCGTCCTCCGTCGGGCTCGTCACTCCGCGACCTGGTTCTCATAAAGCTCAATTAGTTATAGCATTCAACTCTACTGAACTGTTCCTGGATGGTGGCGGTGGAGATGACGGATCTGGTGGTGACGGCCCTCGGGCCGGTCCGGCTGATCGAGCTGAACCGGCCGGACCAGCTCAACGCGATGAGCGAGGAGCTGCACTCGGGCCTCGCGTCGGTCTGGGACACGGTCGCCGACGACCCCGAGGCACGAGTGGTCGTACTCACCGGCCGGGGAAGGGCGTTCAGCGCGGGCGGCAACTTCGACATCATGACCCGGGTTCAGAGCGACCCCGCCTTCCGGCAGCAGAACGTCGACGAGGCCCGGCGGATCATCACCGGCCTGGTCCGCTGCCCGTTGCCGGTGATCGCGGCGGTCAACGGGCCTGCTGTCGGCCTTGGTTGCAGCCTGGCCCTGCTGAGCGACCTGGTGCTGATCGCGGACGACGCGTACGTGGCCGACCCGCACGTCCAGGTCGGTCTCGTCGCAGGCGACGGCGGCGCGCTCGTCCTGCCCCTGCTCGTCGGCCTGCCCCGGGCGAAGGAACTCCTCTTCCTGGGCGAGCGGGTGAGCGCCGAGGAGGCGGTCCGGCTCGGCATCGCCAATCGCGTCGTGCCGAAAGACAAGCTCCTGGACGAGGCCATGGACCTGGCCGGACGGCTGGCCGCCCTGCCCGCGCAGGCGTTGCGCGGCACCAAGCGGGCGGTGAACCTTCATCTGGAGCAGGCCATGGCCACCGTACTGGAGCCGGCACTGCTCGCCGAGCGGGACAGCATGCACGACCCGGACCACATCGCCGCGGTGGAACAGATCATCGCCTCGCGCGGGCGCCGCCGAACCGGTGCGGAGGGCTGAGCGGCATGGACTTCGCGTTCAGCGACGAGCAGGAGGAACTGCGGCGCACGGTACGGGCGTTCCTCGCGGACACCTCGCCCGAGACCGAGACACGACGGCTGATGGAGACACCGGAGGGCTTCGACCGGGCGCTGTGGCGCCGGATGGGGACGGAACTCGGCCTCCAGGGCCTGGCCGTCCCCGAGGAGTACGGCGGTGCCGGGTGCGGACCGGTCGAAGTGGGCGCCGTCATGGAGGAGTCGGGCCGGGCGCTGGTGTGCGCGCCCTTCCTCTCCTCGGCCGTGCTGGCGACAACCACCCTGCTGCGCTGCGACGACGAGGACACCCGCAAGCGTCTGCTGCCGGGGCTCGCCTCCGGCGAACTGGTCGGGACACTGGCCCTGACCGAGGACTCGGGCCGCTGGGACGCGGCCGGAGTCGCGCTCAGTGCCCGCGAGTCCGACGGCAGTTGGCTGTTGACCGGACACAAGATGTTCGTCCTCGACGGCGCCAGCGCGGACTTCGTCCTCACCGTCGCCCGGACCGACGACGGCATCGGCGTCTTCTCGGTCGATGGCGACGCGGCCGGACTGACCCGCGCTTCCCTCCCCACAATGGACCCGACCCGCCGACAGGCCCGCCTCGACTACGACGACGTACCGGCGACCCGGCTGCGTACGCACGGAGACGGCTGGGACCTCGTCTCGCAGGTGCTCGACCGGGCCGCGGTGGCGCTCGCCGCCGAGCAGGTCGGGGTGGCCTCCCGCGCGCTGGACATGGCGGTGGAGTACGCCAAGGTACGGCATCAGTTCGGGCGGCCCATCGGCTCCTTCCAGGCCGTGAAACACCTGCTCGCCGACGTCCTCCTCGAAGTGGAGTCGGCGCGTGCCGCCGCGCACTACGCGCTGCTCGCGGCAGCGAACGAGGACCCGGACCTGCCCGCGGTGGCGAGTCTCGCCAAGGCGTTCTGCTCGGACGCGTGTCTGCAGGCGACAGCGGAGAACATCCAGGTCCACGGCGGCATCGGCTTCACCTGGGAACACCCGGCCCACCTGTATCTGAAGCGGGCCAAGACATCTCAACTCCTGTTCGGAGACCCGGCGTACCACCGCGAACTGCTCGCGCGGCGCATCGGGTTGGACGCGGTCACAGTGGACGGAGCGGCATGAAGGTCGACGGAAAGCTCAGCGTGTGGGGTACCGCCGAGGTCGTAGCGGACGCCCTGCACCACGAGAAGGCGGGCTACGACGGCCTGTGGGCCTCGGAGTCGAAGCACGACCCGTTCCTGCCGCTGCTGCTCGCGGCCGAGCACACCGAACGGCTGGAGGTGGGCACGGCGATCGCAGTTGCGTTCGCCCGCTCCCCCATGCAACTCGCCTACACCGCCCACGACTTGCAGGCATACGCCGGCGGGCGCTTCTCGCTCGGCCTGGGCAGTCAGATCAAACCGCACATCGAGCGGCGCTTCGCCATGCCATGGAGCCGCCCCGCCGCCCGTATGCGGGAGTACGTGAGCGCGCTGCGCGCGATCTGGGCGGCCTGGAACGAGGGCGAGAAGCTCGACTTCCGCGGCGACTTCTACACCCACACGCTCATGTCCCCGTTCTTCTCTCCCCCACCCGCTCCCGGCGGCGCCCCGAAGGTCTTCGTGGCGGCGGTCGGCGAAGCGATGACGCGGGTCGCGGGCGAGGTCGCCGACGGGTTGCTGGCGCACGGCTTCACCACCGAGCGGTATCTGCGGGAAGTGACCCTCCCGACCGTCGAGGCCGGCCTGGAACGTTCCGGCCGCACGCGTGGCCACTTCTCCGTCTCCCATCTCCTCCTCACCGCGACCGGCCGCACCGAGGAGGAACTGGCCCGCGCGATCGACGGCACCCGCCGCCAGATCGCCTTCTACGGCAGCACACCGGCGTATCGCGGCGTCCTGGAACTGCACGGCTGGGGCGAACTCGGCGACGAGCTGAACGCGCTGTCGAAGTCGTCCCGGGAGGACAAGTGGGAGGCGATGGGCGGGCTCGTCGACGACGACGTCCTGCACACCTTCGCGGTCGTCGCGGAGCCGGACCGGGTCGCGGGCGAGATCAGGCGCCGGTACGGGAGTCTGGTCGACCGGGTTTCCTTCTACACCGCGTACGAGATCGACGCCGAGGTGTGGGAGCCCATCGTCCAGGAGCTGCACGGGAGCTGATGGTGCGTCAGCCGAGCAGGTCCAGGACCGTCGTCATGGACCTGCTCTGCAGCAGGTAGTCCTCGGCCTCCTGGAGATGGAGGCGCCACAGCTCCTCGGCGGCCTCGGTCCGACGCCCGGCGACCAGTTCGACGAGGGCGCCATGGGCACGGAAGCCCCGGCGGTTGGCCCGGATGTTCTCGGGGCTGCCGGCGTCGAGGTCGACGTGGGACCAGTTCGCCTGGTCGATGATGTGCCGGACCATGCCGTTGAGGACGCTCAGCGTCTCGTTGCCCGCGAGTTCGACGACGAGGGCATGGAACTCCATGTGGGCCCGGATGAAGGCCGAGGGGTCGTCCATGAGCCCCTCGGCCTCGGCGACGGAGGCCCGCAGCCGCTCCAGGTCCCGGTCCGTGCGGCGCTGGGCCAGCAGTCCGGCGCACGGCGCCTCGATGACCGTACGGGCGTCGTAGACGTCCTTGAGAGTCGTGCCGCGGTATTCGAGGACGACTCCCGCGTAGCGTGCGGCGACCGTGCCCTCCGGGACCTGTACCCGTGCCCCGCCCCGGGCGCCCCGGCGCACGCTGATCAGCGACTCCGACTCCAGTACCCGGAACGCCTCGCGCAGTGTCGGCCGGGAGACGGCGAACTCCGCCATCAGGGCCGTCTCGGCGGGCAGCGCCTCTCCCTCGGCCAGTTCCCCGCGCACGATCTTGCGGCGCAGCTGTGCCGCCACCAGCTCGGCCATCTTGGGGACCCGCACCGGCGTGTTCGCCACGGCATCCATCTCCTTCAGTCGCCTGGGACCGGCACGAAGTACGGCAGGGTGATCTCGTCGGTGAGGGGCCGGAAGTCCACGCGCACCCGCATGCCGATGACGACGTTGTCCGGGTCGCCCGCGTCGACGTGGGTCAGCAGGGTGCCGCCCTCGTCCAGGTCGATCACGGCCAGCGCGAACGGTGTCTCGAAGCCGGGGCCGGGGGCGCGGTGGACCACGGTCACCGAGTAGACGGTGCCCCGGCCGGCGCTGGGCACGTACCGCCAGTCCGCCGACATGCAGCCGGGGCAGGCGGGTTCGGGCACGAGGAAGCGCAGCCCGCAGGCCGGACAGTGCGGGACGACCAGGTCACCGCGCCGGGCCGCCTCCCAGAACGGCCGTGACAGCGGAGTGGGCTCGGGCACCGGGCGGCTCATCGTGCCCTCCCCAGCACGCTCATCTCGTAGTGCTGCGCGCCGGAGCCCGCGTTGCCGACGACCGCCAGCTCCGCGCCCTCGACCTGGTGGACGGCGGTGCCGCGCAACTGCCGTACGGCCTCGACGACTTTGAGGGTCATCTGCTGGGTTCCGTTCCACGCGTACGCCAGGCAGCCGCCATCGGGATTGACGGGGTGCTTGCCGCCGACGGCGATGGCACCGCTGGCGGCCAGCGGGCCGCCCTCGCCCTCGCCGCACAGCCCAAGGATCTCCAACTGCCTGATGATCTCGAAAGAGTTGGGGTCGTAGAGGGAGAAGACGTCCACGTCCTGCGGGCCGATGCCCGCCATGGCGTAGGCGCGGGTGGCCGCGTCCCGGCCGAGTTGGCCGACCTCCCGGTACAGCGCGGGGTTGGCGTACGCGGCCTGGTGGTACTCCATGCCGCCGCCGAGCACGGCGACGGGCGGGTGGGGCAGGTCCCGGGCCCGTTCGGCGGTGGTCACCACGAGGGCGGCGCCACCCTCGCCGACGATGCAGCAGTCCAGCAGGTGGAACGGTGTGGCCACCATGCGGGAGGCGAGCACGTCGTCGGCGGTGTACGGGCCGCGGCCGTACATCATCGCCTCCGGGTTGGTGGTGCCGTTGTTGCGGACGGTGGCGGCGACCTCCGCGAGCTGGTGGGCGGTCGTCCCGTACTGGTGCATGTGCCGTGCCGCGACCAGCGCGAACTGGGCGACGACGTAGCTGCCCCAGACGTCGGCGAACTCCAGCGGGACTCCGGCGCCGACGGGGCCCGCACCGCGCGAGACCAGCTTGCAGCCGCCGACCACGACGGTGTCGGCGAACCCCGCCCGTACGGCCGCCGCCGCCTTCAGCAGGCCCCGCGAGCCCGCGTTGTCGAGCATCGAGTCACTGGTCCAGCGCAGGTCCCGGCCGAGCATCCGCGCCCAGGAGCTGCCCTCGCCGGGCACACCGCCCGGGCCGGGCCAGTCGACCTGGGCGCCGTCGACGTCCGCCTGGGTCAGTCCGGCGTCCTCGATCGCGCCGCGCACCGCTTCGAGGGCGAGGCCCATCGCGTCGCGGTGCGGGAGGGACAGCGCCTGCTCTGTGGCGTGTACGCCGACGACGACGGGTTGGCGGTCGCTCACGGCGTCACCGTCCCGCGCCGAGCGTGTCGCCGCCGGGATAGCCACCCCCGCCGAAGCGCTCGTCGAGCGCCTCGTAGTCCTTGCCATAGTCCTTGGTGCGCGGCAGCGCCTCGACGAACTCCACCGTCTTCGGCTTCTTGTACGAGGCGATCCGCGCCCGGCAGTGCTCGATGACGTCCGCGGCCGTGACCGGTTCGGCGTCGGGGTGAAGGACGACGACCGCTTTGACGTCCTGCGCCCAGCGCTCGTTCGGGACGCCGATCACGGCGGCCTCCTTCACCGCCGGGTGCGACTCGATGCAGTTCTCCACCTCGGCCGGGAAGATGTTCTCGGCCGCCGACTTGAGCATGCGGGTCGTGGTGCCGAGGAAGCTGATCGTGCCGTCGCTCTCACGCCGGCCGAGGTCGGTGGTGTGCCACCAACCGAAGCGGAAACGCTCCTCGTTGATCTCGGGCCGGTTCCAATAGCCGAGGTGCACAAGGTCGCCGCGCACGCAGATCTCGCCGACCTGGCCGACCTCGCACTCCTTGCCGGTGCCGTCCAGGATGCGTACGGCGGTGAAGGGGCCGGGGCGTCCGGCGTTGCCGGTGCCCGTGCCGCCGTAGGCGCCGGTCACGGCGAAGCCGGTCACCTCGGTCTGGCCGTAGCCGCGGCCCTCGCCGCCGCCGTTGCGGGTGAAGCGGCTGGTGTCGGTGGGGACCGTGCCCTGCCAGAGGGGGGCGGCGACGCTGGCGCGCAAGTGTGAGAGGTCGTGGCCCGCTTCCCTGTTGAGGGCGACGAGTCGGGCAATCGTCGGGGGCATCAGGTAGGCGTGCGTGCACCGCTCTGCCGCCAGCAGCGGGAGCAGTTCCTCGGCGACGACCCGGCGGACGACGACGTTCTTGCCGCCGTGCACGAAGGCCGGGACGCCCCAGAACTGGTAGTTGCCGATGTGGAACATCGGTCCGGCGCCGAGGAAGGCGGCCTCGGTGCCGATGTCTCCCATCCAGGCGGAACTCGCGCCCATGGCAAGGAGGTTGCGGTGCGAGAGCATCGAGCCGGACTGGCGTCCGGAAATCGCCGCGGTGTAGATGACCAGGAGTGCGGAGTCCGGGTCGACGTCGACGGCCGGGTCCTCGGCCGCGCCGGAGGACAGGAAGGACTCGTAGGAGCCGGGGCCCTCGGAGTCGTGCCGCAGCCACAACGCCCGGTGGTCGCTGCCGAGTTCGGCCCGTGCCTTGGCGACCGTGTCGCCGATCTCCTCGTCCTGCCAGATCACCACCCGGGGGTCGAAGTCCTCGACCGCGAACGCCATTTCGGGGGCGGCCCAGCGCCAGTAGCCGGGACAGACCATCGCGCCGATCTTCGCGGCGGCGCCGAGCAGTTCCCAGATGCGGAAGGAGTTCTGTCCCAGCCAGAGGACGCGGTCGCCGGAGCCGACCCCTGCGTCCCTGAGGGCGTTGGCGAGGCGGTTGGTGCGCTCGTCCAACTGCGGCCAGGTCAGCCGGACTTCGCCGTCGACGAGGGCGATGCCCTCGGGGAAGGACCTTCGGTGCTCACGGATGATGTCGCCGAACGTCAGGCGGCGGGCGGAATACATGCTCTTGGCTCCCAGGGCTTTCGGAAGGCGGGTGTCAGACGCGGCTGATACCGACACCCTTGACGTGGACGAACTCGTCGAGACCCGCCTTGCCGCCCTCCCGGCCGAACCCGCTCGTCCCGACGCCGCCGAACGGCGTGGTGGGCGAACTGATCGGGTTCGGGCCCGGGTTGACGTAGACCGTCCCGGCTTTCAGACGGGGCGCCAGACGGTTCACGCGCCCGATGTCACGGGACTGGATGTAGGCGGACAAGCCGTACTCGGTGTCGTTGGCGAGGGCGACGGCCTCGTCCTCCGTGTCGAAGGGGGTGACGGCCAGGACCGGGCCGAAGATCTCCTGCTGGGCGAGGTCGCTGCGGTTGTCGACGTCGGCGAAGACGGTCGGGGAGACGAAGTAGCCGTCGGCGTCGATGCGTTCACCGCCGTACACGAGCCGCCCCGCACCGCCTTCGACCGCCTTGTCGATCATTCCCTGAACACGGTCCCGGGCGGCTTCGTCGATGAGCGGTCCGATGTACGTCGTCGGGTCGAGCGGGTCGCCGACGGGCAGGTGCGCGACCACACCGGCGACGCGTGCGACGACCTCGTCGTAGACCGACCGCTCGACCAGCAGCCGGGTCGGCAGTGCGCAGCCCTGGCCGGTGTTGCTCATGGCGAAGGCCGCGCAGTACGGCACCACGGTGTCGAGGTCGGTGTCAGCGAAGAGGAGGTTGGCGGACTTGCCGCCGAGTTCGAACAGGACGGGTTTGAGGGTCAGTGCCGCGTCGGCCATGATGCGGCGTGCGGTGGCGGGGCCCCCGGTGAAGGAGATCTTGTCCACACCGGGGTGGGTGACCAGGGCCGATCCCGCGTCGCCGAGTCCGGTGACGACGTTGACCACCCCCTCGGGGATGCCCGCCTCGCGGGCCAGGTCGGCGAAGAGCAGCGCGGAGAACGGCGTGGACTCGGCCGGTTTGATGACGACGGTGTTGCCTGCGGCCAGCGACGGCGGGACCTTCATCGCCAGGGACAGTGCGGGTGAGTTCCAGGTGATGATGTGGCCGATGACGCCGTAGGGCTCGGCGATGGTGTACTCGACGTTCTCGTGCGGGCTGTAGGCCGCGCCGACCATGCCCTCGATCTTGTCGGCCCAGCCGGCGTAGTACTCGGTCCACTCGGCGACATGCGGTCCGACGTTCGAAGCCCAGCCGCCGACGCAGATGCCGTTCTCCAGCGGGCAGATCGCCGCGAAGTCGGGGATGTGGTCGCGGAGGAGCTGCGCGAAGCGGGTGAGCAGTCGGCGGCGCTCGGCGGGGCGCATGGTGCCCCACACCTCGAAGGCCTGGCGGGCGGCGGCGACGGCCCGGTCCACCTCGGCGGGGCCCGCGAGCGGGATATGCGCCTGGACGAGGCCGGTCGCCGGGTTGCGGTGCTCGTACCGGCCGCCGCTGGTGTCGGTGACGTCCTTGCCGCCGATGACCAGTCGGGGGCGCGGCAGGTCGTGCTTCGCTCTGTCCTGGTGCAGCTTCACGTCGACCGTGACCACGGTTGCCTCCTTGAGCCGCATCCCACATCTCGCGCATCTCGCTTAAATAGCTAACCTATTTATCCAAGCCAGTCAATGAGTCCGGCCGGTGTCAGAGCCCGAGCGAGCGTCCGATGATCTCCTGCATGATCTCCGAGGTGCCGCCGAACACCCGCTGCACCCGGCTGTCGCGCCAGATCCGGGCGATCTCGTACTCGTTGACGTAGCCGTAGCCGCCGAACAGCTGCATGCAGCGGTCGATGACCTGCCAGCCGGTCTCCGAGGTCCAGTACTTGGCCGCAGCGGCCTCCTCGGGCGTCAACTCGCCCTGGAACAGGGCCATGATGCAGCCGTCCACGTAGACGCGAGCCGCGCCCAGCTTGGCCTTGATGTCGGCGAGGGCGAACCGGTTGGCCTGGAACTCGCCGATCGGCCGCCCGAACGCCGTGCGGGTCTTGGCGTAGTCCAGCGCCAGTTCGTACGCCCGCTCGGCGGCCGCCAGCGAGGAGACGGCGATGGCGAGGCGCTCGGTCGGGAGGTTGCCCATCATGTGGTAGAAACCGCGGTTCTCCTGCCCGATGAGGTTCTCGGCGGGGACGTGGACCTCATGGAAGAAGAGTTCGGCGGTGTCCTGCGCCTTCATCCCGACCTTGTCCAGCTTGCGTCCGCGCTCGAAGCCCTCCGTGTCCCGCTCGACGACGATCAGGCTGATGCCCTTGTGCCCGGCGTCGGGGTCTGTCTTGCAGGCGACGACCACCAGGTCCGCCAGGATGCCGTTGGTGATGAAGGTCTTGGAGCCGTCGATCACCCACTCGTCGCCGTCGCGGCGGGCGGTGGTGCGGATGGCCTTGAGGTCGGATCCGGCGGCCGGCTCGGACAGGGCGAGCGCGCAGATCGTCTCGCCGCTGGTCACTCCGGGCAGCCAACGGGCCTTCTGCTCAGGGGTGGTGAGGTTCGTCAGATAGGGCGGGATGACGTCGTTCTGCAGCCCGAGCCCGATCCCGACCGAGCTGGTGGCCGCCATCTCCTCCGCCATGATGGCGTTGTAGCGGAAGTCCCAGATCCCCTGGCCGCCGTACTCCTCCGGGAACTGCCAGCCGATGAGCCCGGCCTTGCCCGCCGCCGCCCACGCGGCCCGGCTCACCTGTCCGTCCCGCTCCCACTGCTCGGCGTACGGAGCGCATTCCCGCAGGTAGTAGGAGCGGGCGGTCTCCCGGAACAGCTCGTGCTCCTCGGTGAAGATCGTTCGGCGCATGCTGGACTCCGTTCAGGCATCTCGCTTATTTAGCTGAAGTAGTTATACGATAGCGCTGTATCGAGAGCCGGGCGAGGGAGGGCGCGTGAGCGTACGGGACAAGGTGGCACTCGTCACCGGAGCGGGCCGCGGCATCGGCGAGGCGATCGCCGACCGACTCGCCGCCCAGGGAGCCGCCATCGCCGTCTGCGACCTAGACGCAGAGGCCGCCGGCAAGGTCGCGGCCCTGCTCGCGGAGCGGTACGGCGTGCGGGCCACGGGAGTCGGCGCGGACATCTCCGACAGCGCGGCCGTCCGCACGGCCCTGGACCGCGTGACCGCCGAACTCGGCCCTGTGGACGTCCTGGTGAACAACGCGGCCGTCGACGTCATCGGCCGCTTCGTCGACAGCGCCGAGGAGACCTGGGACCGGATCATCGCCGTCAATCTGCGCGGGACGATCACGATGACCCGGGCCGTCCTCGACCCGATGATCGAGCGGGGCGGCGGCCGGATCGTCCACATCGCCTCGGACGCCGGCCGGGTCGGCTCCTCCGGCGAGGTCGTGTACTCCGCGACGAAGGGCGGTGTCATCGCCTTCGGCAAGGCCCTCGCCCGCGAGGTCGCCCGGCACGGCATCACCGTGAACAGCGTCTGCCCGGGTCCCACCGACACCGCGCTGCTCGGGCAGGTCGCCGAGTACAGCCAGAAGATGTACGACGCGACCCTGCGGGCGATCCCGCTGCGCCGCGTCGCCCAGCCCTCCGACATCGCCGGTGTGGTGGCCTTCCTCTCGTCCGACGACGCCGCCTACATGACCGGGCAGACGCTCTCGGTCAGCGGCGGCCTCACGATGGTCTGAGGTGAGCACCGTGCTGCGTGTCGAACTCCGGGACAGAATCGCCGTGTTGACCCTCGACCGGCCGGAGCGGCTCAACGCGATCGGCTCCGAGACCGTCGACCGCCTCACGCGGGCGCTGGACGAGCTGCGCGACAACGACGACGTACGCGCCCTGGTCGTGGCCGGGGCGGGCCGGGCCTTCTCGGCCGGGGCCGACATCGATGAGATCGAGTCGTTCACGGCACCCCGGCAGTTCCATTCGTTCGTCCAGCAACTCACCGACGCGTACGCGCTGCTGGAGGACTTCCCCAAGCCCTCGGTCGCGTCCGTCCACGGCTTCGCCTTCGGCGGCGGCCTCGAACTCGCGCTCGCCTGTGACCTGCGGGTCGCGGAGCGGGGCGCGCGGCTGGGCCTGCCCGAGATGAAGCTCGGCGTCCTGCCGGGCGCGGGCGGCACACAGCGGCTGCCGCGCCTGATCCCGCCCGCGATCGCCAAGCAGATGATCCTCACCGGCGAACCGATCGACGCGGAACGGGCCCACGCGCTCGGACTGGTCAACGAACTCGCCGACCCCGGAGAGGTGTTGGGCGTCGCCGAGGCACTCGCCGCCGCGCTGACGGCCGGCGCACCGCTGGCCCTCGCTGCGGGCAAAAGGCTGATCGACTACGGACTCGGGATGGATCTGGAGGCGGCGATCTCCTACGAGCGCGAGACCGTCTCGGTCCTGTTCTCCACCAAGGACCGGGTCGAGGGACTGAAGGCCTTCCGGGAGCGCCGACCCGGCGACTTCCAGGGCAAATAGCGGGCGGACCGACAGACAGGGAGGTGGGTTGTGCGGCCACTTGAGGGCATTTCGGTCGTCGAACTGGGCATGTGGGTGGCGGCTCCGGCCGCGGCCACCATGCTCGCGGACTGGGGCGCGGACGTGGTGAAGGTGGAGGCGCCGACCGGCGACCCCAACCGCTACACGCTCCGGCACGTCGGCCAGGACATCGACAGCGCGCCCCCGTTCGAGACCGACAACCGCGGGAAGCGCGGGATCGTCCTCGACCTGCGCTCGGAGGACGGCAAGGACGTACTGGAACGGCTGTTGGAGCGTGCCGACGTCTTCGTCACCAACCTCCGCCCCGGCGCGCTGGAACGCCTGGGCCTGGCCCCGGACGAACTGCGCGCCCGCCATCCCCGCCTGGTCGTCGGCACGTTGACGGGCTACGGCTGGACGGGCGCGGAGCGCGACCGTGCCGGCTACGACGTCTCCGCCTTCTGGGCGCGACCCGGCATCGCCGCCATGCTCAACCCGGCGGGCGAACCACCGCCCGGCATCCGCCCGGGACTTGGCGACCGTACGGCCGCGGCGAACCTGGTGGCCGGCGTGCTGGCCGCGCTGCTGCGCCGCGAACGCGCCGGCGAGGGCGGTGTGGTGGACGTGTCGCTGCTACGGTCCGGCACCTACGCCAACGGAAACGACCTGGCACTCCAGAACTTCTTCGGCAGGCGCGGCCGCACCCGGCACCGCACCGAGCACGAGTCCCCGCTCTACAACTCCTACCGGGCCGCCGACGACCGCTGGTTCTGGCTGGTCGGCCTGGAGGGCAACCGGCACTGGCCCGGTGTCGTCAAGGCGCTCGGCCGCCCCGACCTGGAGACGGACGAGCGGTTCGCGACCGGTAAGGCACGGCGTGGCCATGTACGCGAGCTGATCGCCGAGTTCGACGAGGAGTTCGCTCGGCGACCACTGGACGAATGGGCGGCGCGGTTCGACGCCGAGGGCGTGTGGTGGGCGCCGGTGCAGACGCTCGCGGAGGTCGCGGCCGATCCCCAGGCCGAAGCCGTGGGGGCGTTCGTCGAGCAGCCCGGCATGGGTGACGCACCTCCGCTGCGGACCGTGGCAACACCCGTCAGCTTCTGGGGTGTTGACGACAAACCACGCAGCGGTGCCCCGACGCTCGGCGAGCACACCGACGACGTACTCCGCGAACTCGACACAACCGGGAGGTAGCAGGTGGGCATCCTCGACGACAAGGTCGCCGTCGTGACCGGCGGCGGCCGGGGTCTGGGCCGGGCGCATTGCCTTGCGCTGGCCGAGGCCGGCGCGACCGTGGTGGTGAACGACCTCGGCTCCGGCGTGCACGGCGAGAGCACCGGCGACTCCCCCGCCGACGAAGTCGTAGCCGAGATAACCAAGTTGGGCGGGCAGGCGGTCGCCAACCACGCGTCGGTGACGGACTGGGCGGCGACCGAGACCCTGGTCGCGGACACGGTCGCGGAGTTCGGGCGCCTGGATATCGTCGTGAACAACGCGGGGATCGTTCGCGACCGCATGCTGTTCTCGATGACCGAGGCGGAGTTCGATGCCGTGATCGCGGTTCATCTCAAGGGTACTTTCGCACTGACCCGGCACGCGTGCGCGTACTGGCGCGAGGCGTCGAAGCGAGGTGAGCGCGTCACCGGCCGCGTCATCAACACGACGTCCGGGACCGGCCTGTTCGGCAACCAGGGGCAGTCCAACTACGGTGCCGCGAAGGCCGGGATAGCCGGGCTCACCGTCCTCACCGCGCTGGAGATGCGCAAGTACGGTGTCACCGCGAACGCCATCTCGCCGATCGCGGCCACACGGATGACGGACGGCTTGTCCGTCGGTGAATCGCTGCGGGCCGTCGACGGCTTCGACCCGCGCGACCCCGCCAACGCCTCGGGCGTCGTCGTCTACCTCGCCTCCGACAGCGCGGCCTGGCTGACCGGCCAGGTCCTGCGCATCGAGGGCAACCGGTTGAACCGGCTCCAGGGCTGGACAGTCGCCGGCGTCCACCCCAGCGCGTCGGGACAGGCGCTCACCTACGACGAACTCGTGGACGCCGTACCGCAGTTGTACGGTGTCGCTCCCGCGGGCCGGGCCACCGGAGTAGGCCAGTGAGAGCACGGGGCCATGACGTCGCCGCGCTCGTCCTACGGGCGACGCTCGGCCCGATGCTCTTCGCGCACGGCTGGAACAAGGTCGCCGGGCCGGGCGGGCTCAAGGGCACGACAGGCTGGTTCGAGGCGCTCGGTCTGCGGCCCGCAGAGGTCCACGCGCGCATGGCGGCCGGGACGGAGATGGCGGCCGGCGTGGGGATCGCGCTGGGCGCGGCCAATCCCCTCCCGGCGGCGGCAGCCGTCGGTCTGATGACCGTGGCGGCCCGAACCGACCATCGGGGCAAGGGCTTCTTCGTCTTCAAGGGCGGCTGGGAGTACGTCGGTGTCGTGGGCGGCGCGGCCGTCGCGCTGGCCGCGCTGGGCCCCGGCAGGTACTCGCTGGACGGGGTGCTGCGCCGCCAACGCACGGGCACGGGGCCCGCGTTGCTGGCCCTGGGGGTCGGAACAGCGAGCGCCGCCGCGCTGCTGGCCGTGTGCTACCGGCCGGAGCCGAAGCCGGACGAGACACAAACAGATAGCCAAGAGCAATAGGGAGTCGACATGGACGCGGCTGACTTCAGCGCGGTGCTGTCCGAGGTCCGGCGCTTCGTGCGCGAACGCGTCGTGCCGCTCGAAGCGGAGATCGACGAGAAGGACGAGATGCCCGCGGAGATCCGCGAGGCGGCCAAGAAGATGGGCCTGTTCGGCTTCGCGCTGCCCGAGGAGTACGGCGGGCTGGGGCTGTCGATGTACGAGGAGGCCCAGTTGATGTTCGAGCTGGGGTACACCACCCCGTCTCTGCGCTCGATGTTCGGGACCAACAACGGCATCGCCGGGCACGTCCTGATGGTCGGCGGCACCGAGGAGCAGAAGGCGGACTGGCTGCCGAGGATCGCCTCGGGTGATGTCCTGGCGTCGTTCGCGCTCACCGAGGCGGAGGCGGGTTCCGACCCCTCGACCCTGACCACGCGGGCGCACCTGGACGGCGACGAGTGGGTGATCAACGGTGCCAAGCGGTACATCACCAACGCCCCGCTCGCCGACGTCTTCATGGTCTTCGCCCGCACCGACCCCGATGCCCCGCGCACCCGGGGCATCTCCACCTTCCTGGTCCCGGCCGGCACCCCGGGCCTCTCCGTGGCCCCCAAGGACCACAAGATGGGCCAGTTCGGCGCCTGGACCGCGGACGTGTACTTCGACGACGTCCGCGTACCGGCGTCCGCGCTCGTCGGCGGCGAGGCCGGGCTGAACCGGGGCTTCGGCACGGCGATGGGCTGCATCGCGCACGGTCGGGTGCACATCTCGTCCCTGTGCGTTGGCATGGCGGAGCGGCTGGTCGACGAGTCCGTCGAGTACGCCCGCACCCGCCGCCAGTCCGGGAAGCTCATCAGCTCCTTCCAGCTCGTACAGGGTCTGATCGCCGACTCCATGACCGACTACTACGCCGGCCGCGCCACGGTCCTGGAGGCCGCCCGCGCGTTCGACGCCGGTACGGACACCAAGATCGGCCCGTCCTGCACGAAGTACTTCGCCAGCGAGATGGTGTGGCGGGTCGCCGACCGCGCGGTCCAGGTCCACGGTGGGGCGGGCTATATGCGCGGGGTCGCCGTCGAGCGCTTCTACCGCGATGCCCGGCTGTTCCGCATCTACGAGGGGACGAGCCAGATCCAGCAGGTCATCATCGCGAAGGCGCTGCTGGGCGAGGCCGCTCGGGGCTGACCGGCACCGACGAGCGAAGGCCCCGGGGCGCCCCGGGGCCTTCGTCGTCATACGCTGCTCAGATCCCGAGCCGGTCCAGCAACCGCTCGTGGTAAACGGCAGGCCCGCCGAACAGCAGCTGCGAGGACTTGGCGCGCCGGAAATACAGATGCGCCGGATGCTCCCAGGTGAAGCCGATGCCGCCGTGGACCTGGATGTTCTCCATGGCCGCGAACATGTACGCCCGTGAGCAGCACGCGTGCGCCACGGCGGCGGCGACGGAAAACTCCGCAGAGCCCTCGTCGGCCAGTCGCGCCGCCTCCCTAGAGGCGGCCTCGGCCAGCTCCACCTGGACGAGCATGTCCGCGCACTTGTGCTTGACCGCCTGGAAGGAGCCGATCGGCCGGCCGAACTGGTGCCGGGTACGGGCGTATTCGGCGCTCGCCTCCAGGCATCTCCGTGCCCCGCCCGACTGCTCGGCGGCGAGGGCGACCGACGCAACGTCCAGCACCTTGGCCATCGTGCGCCCCGCCGCCCCGTCCGCGCCGACGAGCGTCGCGGGCACCGCGTCGAACGTCAGCC
Source organism: Streptomyces sp. NPDC001100 (assembly GCF_053598575.1). Taxonomy (NCBI): domain Bacteria; kingdom Bacillati; phylum Actinomycetota; class Actinomycetes; order Kitasatosporales; family Streptomycetaceae; genus Streptomyces; species Streptomyces sp. NPDC001100. Next base: position 83,123 of record NZ_JBSFKO010000024.1, on the reverse strand, counting down.
GGGCCATCGCCCGGGTGGCGTCTAGAGTCTCCATCGGAACGGCCGCCAGTCCCAGGGCTTCCCGGTCCACGGCGAAGAGCGAGGGGCCAGCCACGGTGCGGGCGACAACAAGGAGCAGATCCGCGGTCGTACCGTCAATGACGAATGACTTACGTCCGCTCAGCTTCCAGCCGCCCTGCCCGTCCGGCACAGCGCGCGCAGAGATCAGGGCGGGATCCCAGGACCCGCTGTCCTCAGATACCGCCAGGGCGGCCGTCGTCCGGCCGGCCGCGATGCCGGGGAGGTGACGTGCGCAGGCCTCCCGGTCACCCGAGGCGAGCAGTGCCTGGGTAGCGAGCACGACCGTCGCGAAGAAAGGGGCGCACAGCAGAGCGCGGCCCATCTCCTCCAGTACGACGCCGAGTTCGACGAGGCCGAAGCCGTCACCGCCGTACTCCTCCGGGATCACCAGGCCCGGCAGCCGCAGTTGGTCGGCCGCCTGCGCCCACACCGCCGGGTCGAAGCGCGGCTCGCTCTCCATGAGCTTGCGGACGGCTTCCTCGGGCGACTTGGCTTCAAGGAACTCCCGTACGGAGAACCGTAGTTCGCGCAATTCACTCTCGTCGGCGGTCATGACCGCACCTCCTTGGGCAGTCCGAGGACACGTTCCGCGAGGATGTTCTTCATGATCTCCTCAGTGCCGCCGAGGATGCGCAACGCCGGGGTGGCGAGAAGGAGTTCGGACCAGGCGTAGGTACCCCACTGCCCGGTGTCGGCGATGATCCGGGGTCCGAGAACGTCGGACACGAAGTGGGCAGCGCGGGTGAGGTTCTGGCCGTACATCAGCTTCGAGACGGACATCTCGGGGCCCGGTGTGCCGCCGGCGCGCAGGGTGCGCAGGGCGCGGGTGTTGAGGTGCCGGGTGGCGAGGGTGTCCACGAGGAGTTCTGCCAGCCGGGCGCGCAGGGCGCGGTCGTCCCAGGTCCAGGTGGCGCGCATCAACGCCGAGAGGTGGTCCGGGGACAGCGCGGCGGCCACTGGGCCCACGCCTTCGCTGCCGACGGTCGCGCGTTCGTTCATCAGGGTGGTCAGGGCGACCGTCCAGCCGCCGTCGACCTCGCCGAGCCGGTGGTCGTCGGGGATGCGGACGTCGGTGAGGAAGACCTCGTTGAAGTCCGCGCCGCCGGTCATCTGCCGCAGCGGCCTCACCTCTACGCCGGGGGCGTCCATGGGGACCAGGAAGGCCGTGATCCCTCGGTGTTTGGGGGCGTCCGGGTTCGTGCGGGTGAGGGCGAGGCCGATCTGGCTGTGCTGGGCGACCGAGGTCCACACTTTCTGGCCGTTCAGCACCCAGTGGTCGCTCTCCCGGACCGCGCGGGTGGTCACGCTCGCCAGGTCGGAGCCGGCGCCGGGTTCGCTGAACAGCTGGCAGGCGATGGCGTCCCCGCGGTACATCGCGGGCAACCACCGTTCCTTGATGTGCGGTTGGGCGTGGGCGAGGATCGTCGGTCCGATCATGCCGAGGCCGATCACGCTGAGCACTCCGGTGTCGGCGACGTCGTACTCAGATTCGACGGCGTCGTAGAGCAGGTCGTGGACGGGGGTCAGGCCCCGGCCGCCGTACTCGACCGGGCCGGTGATCCAGCCGAAGCCGTGCTCGTGGCGGACGCGCTGCCAGTCGCGCGCCCGCTGTACGTGCTCGCGTTCCGCCTCGGGCGGGAGGCTGCTGAAGTACGCCATCGAGTCGTCGCCCTCGCCCCAGGTGGGGGCGGTGCGGTCGGGGGCCTTCGGCGCGTGGGCGTCTAGGAAGGCGCGTGCCTCGGCCGCGAAGTCCTGCATGTCGTCTGCCATGTCCGCTCTGCCCTCAGGTGCTCAGGATGGTGACCGCCGAGACGCCCGGCGCGCCGTACAGGTGGGTGTAGCCGACGTGTGGTGTGCCGGGGATCTGTCGGTCGCCCGCCGTGCCGCGCAGTTGGAGGACGATCTCGTGGATCTGCCGCAGTCCGGAAGCGCCGATCGGTTCGCCGTTGCCGAGGAGTCCGCCATCGGTGTTGACCGGGAGTCTGCCGCCGATCTCGGTGGCGCCCTCGACGATGAGGCGTTCCTGCTCACCGTCCTTGCAGAGGCCGTTCTCGGCCATGTGGATGACCTCCGATCCGGCGTCGGTGTCCTGGAGTTGTGCGATGTCGACGTCCTCGGGGCCGATGCCCGCGCGTTCGTAGGCTTCCCGCGAGGCGTCCACGGTCGGGCTCGCGACGACCTCCCCGACCGGGAACGACGGGCTCTGCACCTCGAAGGCGCCGAGCCGACGACTGCGCAGGGCTGTTGACCGGATCCGTACCGGCTTCCCGGTGTACTTGTGGGCCTGGTCGGCCCGGCACAGCACGAGGGCCGCCGCACCTTCGTCAGGGCCGCAGTACATGTACTGGCGGAGGGGGTAGTTGAGCACGGGCGAGGCCAGAATCTCCTCCACCGACAAGGGAGTTCGGCGCCAGGCCTTCTCGTTGCGGGCCGCGTTGCCGAAGTTCTTGGCCGCCACCCGCGCGAGGGTCTCGTGGGAGATGCCGTGGTCGTGCATATAGCGGTTGATCTTCATGCCGAAGAAGTGCGTGGTGAGGAAGAGGCCGGTCTGCCCGTACCAGGAGGGGATGCCCGCCACGGACGGGTCGGCGGCGAACGCGCCGCGCGGGTGCTTGTCCAGGCCGATCGCGATGGTCAGGTCGTGCTCGCCGGTCTCGATGGCGCGGGCGGCCAGCGCCACCGAAGTACCGGCCGTGGCGCAGCCGTTGAACACCCCGCGCAGCGGTACGCCGGTCAGGCCGAGCCGGGCGACGATCGCGTCCGGGTTGGCGACCTCGTAGCTGCCGATGTACCCTCCCTGGATCTGCGGCCAGTTGACGCCCGCGTCGGCGAGCGCGAGGCGTACCGCGTCCGCGCCCATGTCCAGTGTCGGCTTCCCGGGGAAGCGGCCGAAGGGGTGGAGTCCCACGCCGATGATGACGGCCTCGGTCACGGTGTCTCCTCCTCGGCCGGGGCGAACGCGAACGTCATGACCTCGGTGCCGTCGTCCTGCACGCGGTACGGCACGAGCGTCAGCCGCATCTCCTGCCCGATCCGCAGCTTGTCCGTGTCGGGTTCGGTGAGGCGGGCCTCGACCAGCAGTTCGCCGGGGAGTTCGATGTACCCGACCGCGTACGGCTCGAAGGCCTCGGGGCCGTCGTACGGCGGGGACGGCGGCCGGAAGTCCTGGGTGGTGTACGTCCAGAGCGTCCCGCGCTCCGCCAGGAGCCGTTCCTTGGACTCCGTGCTCGCACACCGGACGCAGTCCGAGGCGGCGGGGAAGCTCACCAGTCCGCAGTCCGTGCACTCGGAGCCGATGAGACGAAGGGGTGTGCCCTCGTCGGGTGGCCAGGTGAACAGGCCTGCAGCGACGGGTTTTTGATTGGTCGTCATGTCTTCATGCCCCGTTCCGGTTGCCCAAGGCGTCGGCGTTGGGAGCCGCCTTGGCCACCAGGTTCGGGACGACCGAGGTCAGTTCCTCCGGTGTCCAGCGCGACTCCGCGCTGGCGCCAGGGCCGTTGACCCAGCCCTCCAGCACCGTGATCCGATTGCCGACGACACCGAAGACCCGGCCGGTGACCTCGCGGGAGGCGGCCGAGCCGAGCCAGACGACGAGCGGGGAGATGGCTTCGGGGGTGAGGTCCTGGGCCTCGGCGGCCTGTCTCATCATCTCGATGTCCTCGGTGAGCCGGGTCAGCGCGGTGGGCGCGATGGCGTTCACCGTCACGCCGTAGCGGGCGAGTTCGGCCGCGGCGATGACGGTGAGACTCGCGATGCCGGCCTTGGCCGAGCCGTAGTTCGACTGGCCGGGGTTGCCGAAGATGCCGGACGGGGAGGTCGTGTTGATGACCCGGGCGTCGTTGTCGTGACCGGACTTGGCGCGCTCGCGCCAGTACGCGGCGGCGTGGTGCAGGGTGGCGAAGCTGCCCTTGAGGTGGACGGCGATCACGCTGTCCCAGTCCCGCTCGGTCATCGACACGATCATCCGGTCCCGCAGGATGCCGGCGTTGTTGACCAGCACGTCCAGGCCGCCGTAGGTGTCGACGGCCTGTCGGACGAGCCGGCCGGCGCCGTCCCAGGCGGAGATGTCGTCCGTGTTGGCCACCGCCTCGCCGCCGGCCGCGACGATCTCGTCGACCACGGTCTGGGCGGGTCCGGCCGAGGCGCCTCCGCCGTCGCGCGCGCCGCCCAGGTCGTTGACCACGACCTTCGCGCCGTGCGCGGCGAACGCCAGGGCGTGTGCCCGGCCGATCCCGTTGCCGGCGCCGGTGACGACCACGACCCGGCCGTCGACCACTCCTTCGGACATCCTCAACTCCTTGATGATGTGGGCTGGTTGGCCTCGGCGAAGACGACCCGTGGGTCCTCGCTGCCACAGGCGCAGCGGCCGGTGAGCACGTGTCCGGCGATGCCGAGCGTGGTCTCGGGAAGCAGTGAGGTGCGCTCCTCCCCCGCCGCCACGGACAGCTGTCCGTCCCGCGCGCCGATCCGCCACTCGGCCGCGTTGACGTGCGCTCCGCCCCGCTCAGGGCACTCCAGGGCGAGAGCAGGTCCCGCGGTCGCGATCACGGCGGCGGACACGCCCACCCCGCGCAGCACCGGTACGGCGGCGGGCCGGGCCAGTACGACCGGCGTCGTCCGGAACATCTCACCGACGTCGGCCGCACCGGCCAGCCCCTCAAGGGTCTCGGCCGACAGGCCGATGACCGCGTGCGGGTCCAGTTCGCGGTGGAAGACCGCCGTCCTGCGGTGGTCCCAGCCCATCGCCTCGGCGATGCCGTACGGCACCTTCAGCGCGCGCAGGGCGCCGATCACCGCATGGCCCCAGAAGCCCTCGAAGCCGGAGGTGGTCAGCAACGCCCGCTGTCCTGCGGTCAGTCCGTGGTCCCGGAGGCGGGCGGTCACCCACTCGGTGTCGCGGGCGAGTTCGGCCCAGGTCAGTTCCATGTCCCGGATGCCGTCGGAAGTGGGGAAGCGTACGAGGTAGGCGAGTTCGGGCCGGTCGAGGGTACGGGCCCTGGCCAGAGTGTCGGCGCGGGCCATCAACTCTTCACCACCCGGGGGAACTTGGCGACGCTGGTCATGGTCTTCAACAGGTCCTCCTCGGTGCGCATGTCGAGCACCGGCTTGACGCCGGTCCGCTCCCGCACGGCCTCGCCCAGGCGTCCGGCCAGGGCGTCGACATCGCCGGTGAGACGGGGGTCGTAGCCGACGCGCAGGCGCAGTTCGTCGACCTCGCGTCCGGCGCGGACGATCTGGAAGACGCCGGCCACGGTCTCGGGCTGATCCTCGACGGCCTGCCAGATGTCCCGCAGGACCACGGAGCGCCCCTGGACCAGGGTCTCGTCGCCGCGCCTGCCGGCCACCCACATCCGAGCGTGGGTGCGCCCGCAGCCACAGCGGTCGCGGGAGAGGCGGACGAGGTCCTCGCTGCGGTAACGGATCAGCGGCGCGGCCCGGTTGTCGAGGTCGGTGGCGACCAGTTCGCCGAGGTCGCCCTCCGCCGCGTCGCGCCAGCCGTGCTCGTCCACCTCGACGCACTCCGCGAAGACGGTGTCCTCCCAGAGGTGGAAGCCATCGTGTTCGCGGCACTCCCAGGCGGTGCCGGTGTCGGCGGCGCTGGTGTACTCGTAGACGTCGATGCCCCAGTCCTCGCGGATCCGCTCACGCATCTTCCGACTGAGGGGCTGTCCGGCGCAGGAGGCGCCCTTGAGGGAGGAGAACGCCTCCTTGAGGTCGGTCCGGCCGGCCAGGTGCTCCAGCTCCACCATCTGCGGATACATCATCTGGAGGTAGGCCGGGCGGTAGGTGCGCAGGGCCTCGACGACCTCGTCCATCTTCCCGAGCCAGGTGTCCACCTCGATGACGACCGCGCCGAGCGCCTGGTAGCCGGGGTCCATGAGGTTGCGGAAGGTGCCGGGCGGGCTCAGCACCCGGTCACCGGGCCTGAGACCGAGTTCCCAGAGGTCACGCACCTGTGCGGTGACCAGGGGCGGCGCGTCCTCCCAGATCTCGGCGAAGAACTCCGGGTCGCCGGTGGTGCCCGAGCTGGAGGAGACGGAGGTCAGTTCCTCGGTCGGGACACAGAGCAGCCCGCCGAAGGGGTCGCCGGTGCGGGACCGGTGGGCGCGCACCATGTCCTTGGTGATGAACGGGATGCGTGCCCGGAAGTCATCGAGGGTGCGGATGTCACGCGGGTGCACCCCGTGCTCGTCCCAAAGTGCGCGGTAGAAGGCGGAGTTGGCGTAGGCGTACTCGACGAGTTCCACCACCCGTTCTTCCTGGCGTGCCCGCAACTGGTCCCGGGCCATGGTCTCCACCTGTGGCTCGAAGTACCTGTCAGCGGTGTCCCTGTCCCCGGCCATGACGCCTCCTCGCGGCTCAGCTGCCCAGATCTTCCAGCCATCAGCGCAATCAGTCAACTAATTTGACTGAATCCCGGGGAACTCTCGCGCTCACTCGATCCATATAGTTAACTATTAGCACTCATTAGAGCCTCGGGAGAGCGATGTGAAGATCGTTGTCTGCGTGAAGCACGTGCCCGACGCCACGGCGGACCGCACCTTCACCGAGGACGGCACCACCGACCGCGCGTCGGTCGACTCACTGCTGTCCGAACTCGACGAGTACGCCGTCGAACAGGCCCTCCGCATCGCGGAGTCGGGCCCGGACGTCGAGATCTGCTACCTCACCGTCGGTCCGGACGACGCGAAGGACGCCCTGCGCAAGGCGCTCGCCATGGGCGGCGACTCGGCGGTACACGTGGCCGACGAGGACATCGAGGGCAGCGACGTGTTCGCCACCTCGCTCGTCCTGGCCGGGGCGATCCAACGACACGGCTTCGATCTCGTGCTGTGCGGGATGGCCTCGACGGACGGCGGCGGGGGCGTCATACCGGCGCTACTCGCGGAACGGCTCGGCGTCCCGGCCGTCACCCACATCGAGGAACTGACCGTCGCGGACGGGGCGGTGACCGGTCGGCGCGAGGGCGACACCGCGACCGTGCGGGTCCGGAGCGGGCTGCCGGCCGTCGTGTCGGTGACCGACCGTTCCGGCGACGCCCGTTATCCCTCCTTCAAAGGAATCATGGCCGCGAAGAAGAAGCCCTTGGAGGCCCTCGGCCTCGCCGATCTCGGGATCGACGCCGGGCAGGTCGGCCGTACGGCGGCGCGGTCGGCGGTGGACACCGCGACCAGGCGTCCGCCGCGCACCAAGGGAGAACTCGTCTCCGACGACGGGACGGGCGGCATCGGGCTGGCCGCGTTCCTCACCGCCAAGAAGTTCGTCTGACCGACAGGTTCGCCTGTGCGACAAGTTCGCCTGACCGACCCAAGGAGCCCGTCACCGTGGCCGAGATACTCGTACTCGTCGATCACCTGGACGGCGTCGTCCGCAAGCCGACCCTCGAACTCCTCACCCTGGCACGCCGGTTGGGCGAACCGTCGGCCGTCTTCCTCGGCCCCGGTGCGGACTCCGCGGCCGAGACCCTCGGCCGGTACGGCGCGCACAAGGTCTACGTCGTGGACGCACCCGAGGTCGAGGAGTTCCTGGTCACTCCGGTCGTTGACGCCCTCGTACAGATCGCGGAGAGCACCGACCCGGCGGCGATCCTGCTGCCGTCGGGCCCGGACGGCAAGGAGACCGCCGCCCGGGTCGCGCTCCGGCTGGGGTCGGGGCTGATCACGGACGCCGTCGACATCACGGCGGGCGCCGACGGCCGCCCGGTCACCGAGCAGTCCGCGTTCGCGGCGACGTACCAGGTGACGGCGCACGTCAGCCACGGCATTCCGGTGATCACGGTGAAGCCGAACGCGACCGCACCCGAACCGGCCCCCGTCACAGCCGAGTTGGAGAAGTGGGACGTCGCTTTCGGCCCGGCCTCCGGCGCCGTGCAGATCCTGTCCCGCACGCCCCGCGAGCGCGGTGACCGGCCCGAACTGAGCGAGGCGGACATCGTCGTCTCCGGCGGCCGGGGCGTGAACGGCGCCGAGAACTTCGCCGTGATCGAGCGCGTCGCCGACGCCCTGGGCGCGGCCGTCGGCGCGTCCCGCGCGGCCGTCGACGCGGGCTGGTACCCGCACAGCCACCAGGTGGGCCAGACCGGCACGCAGGTCTCCCCGCAGCTCTATCTCGCGGCCGGCATCTCCGGGGCGATCCAGCACCGGGCGGGCATGCAGACCTCCAAGACCATCGTCGCCGTCAACAAGGACGCGGACGCCCCGATCTTCGAACTCGCCGACTACGGCGTCGTAGGGGATCTCTTCCAGGTGCTCCCGCAGCTGGTGGAGGAGATCGAGCGGCGACGGAGCTGATCTCCGCCTCTCCCGATCTCCGCTCCCCCGAACTTCCACCCGGCCTTCCACCTGGCGGCCGATACGATTAAAATCGCTAACTGATTACATCCATTGACCCGAAGGAGCGCCATGACCAAGATCTGGGTCAACTCCGGGGACTCCCATGTGATGGAGCCCGACGACCTGTGGATCCGGGCGCTGCCGCCGCGCCTCGCCGACCGGGCGCCGCGCAGTGAGCGCGGCGACAAGTACGAGGTGCTCTACATCGACGGCGAGCGCATCGACCGCCAGCTCAACGACTTCATGGACGCCATGCGGCCGCCGGGCGCCCGGGACCTCGACGTACGGCTGAAGGACCTGGACCAGGAGGGCGTCTGGGGTCAACTGGCCTTCCCCTCCATGGGGTTCTGGCTGGTGTCGATCACCGAGCGGGAGCTGGCCCGGGAGACCGTACGGGCCTGGAACGACTGGGCGCACTCCGAGGTCCTCGGGAAGCAGAAGCGCATCATCACTCCCGCCTGTGTGTCGACCGCCGACGTCGAGGACGCGGTCGCCGAGGTGGAGCGGGTGGCGGAGATGGGCTTCCAGTCGGTGTTCCTGCCGTGCCAGACCCGGCCCGGCGAGGAGTACGCCCTCGACCGGTGGGAACCGCTGTGGACGGCGGCCGAGCGGGCCGGTCTGGTGCTGGGTTTCCACATCGGCACCGGCGGCGAGAACGTCGTCTTCCGCGGGCCCGGCGGCGCGGTCGTCAACTACATGGAGACGACCTACCCGGGCATGCGGGTCGTGTCCCACATGGTCGCGGGCGGCGCTCTGGACCGGCACCCCGATCTGAAGATCCTGATCGCGGAGGGCGGCGCGGGCTGGGTGCCGGCCATCGGCGACCGGATGGACGAGGCCTACCGACAGCACGGCATGTTCGTCCGGCCGAAGCTCAGCCGGCTGCCCAGCGAGATCATCAGGCAGCAGGTGTACGCCTCCTTCCAGCACGACAAGAGCTCGGTGGAGATCGTCGAGTCGACGGGGTACCGCAACGTGATGTGGGGCGACGACTACCCCCACCTGGAAGGCACTTACGGCCACACCCAGTCAACGCTGCACGAGCTGTTCGACGGCGTGCCCGCGGACATCCGCGAGCGGGTCACCCGCGGCACCTTCGACGAACTGTTCAATCTGCCCGAGCAGACTCCCCAGGAGGCGGCCGTCTGAGCGGCGACACCCCGATGAGCAGTCCGCCGTATCCCGAGGATCTGGAACGACCGGGCCTCGTGCGCACCGGCCGGTCGACCTTCGTCCGGCCCGTCCGGCCGGAAGACGCCGACCGCCTGGTCGCGTTCGTCGGCGGACTGTCCCGGGCGACCCTGGCCTACCGCTCGCTCGGCCCGGTGGTCCGCGCCCGCGACGACGTCATCCGACGTGGCGCCCACGTGGACTACCTGAACGAACTGGCGCTCGTCGCCCTGGCCGGCGACGAGATCGCGGGCCTGGTGCGCTACGTCCGCGATCCCGAGGAACCGGAACACGCGGAGGTCACCTTCACCATCCGCGACGACCACCAGAGCGAGGGGTTCGGCAGGCTGCTCCTGGAGCACATCGCCGCCGCCGCGCGCACCCGGGGCATCCGGGTCCTGGAGGCCGACGTCCTCGCCGACAACACCCGCATGATCAACGTGTTCCTCGGCTCGGGCTTCCGGGTCGAGTTCGGGCCACCCGGTCAGATCGTCCACTTCGAGATCGCCGTCGACCCGCAGGCCCAGGCCGTCGCCCGGGCCGAACGCCGCGAGCACACGGCTGTACGGCGCTCCCTGCGCCCGCTGCTCGAACCCCGCTCGGTCGCGGTGATCGGCGCGAACCGCAGCCCCCTGACCATCGGGCACGAGATCGTGGCCAACCTGCTGCGGGGCGGTTTCCGCGGTCCCGTGTTCCCGGTCAACCCCCAGGCCGAGCAGATCGCGGGGGCACGGGCGTATCCGAACGTCCAGGAGCTTCCGGAGGTGCCGGACCTGGCGCTGGTCGCCGTACGGGCCGAGGCGGTGCCCGATGTCGTACGAGAGTGTGCGACGGCCGGCGTCAAAGCGGTGGTCGTCGTATCGACGGGCTTCGGGGAGACGGGAGTCGAAGGTCGGGCGACCGAGCTGGAGCTGGCCCGCTTCGCCCGCGCCTCCGGGATGCGGCTGGTGGGCCCGAACTGCATGGGCGTGGTCAACACGACACCCGCGGCCCGACTGGCCGCGACCTTCTCCCCCGCGCTGCCGACGCCGGGCCGGGTGGCGATGTCCAGCCAGTCCGGGCCGCTCGGGCTCGCGGTGCTCGACTTCGCGCGGCGGCTGCGGCTCGGCTTCTCCGGGTTCGTGTCGGTGGGCCACGCCGTGGACGTCTCCACCAACGACCTGCTCCAGTGGTGGGAGGAGGACCCCGAGACCTCGGTGGTCCTGCTGCACGTCGAGACCTTCGGCAATCCACGCCGGTTCGCCCGCGTCGCGCGCCGGGTCGCGCCGCGCAAACCGATCGTCGCGGTGCACCCGGGGCACGCGGACGCGGCGGTCGACTCGCTCTTCGCCCAGTCGGGCGTCATCCGTACCCGCAGTCTCCAGGAACTCTTCGACGTAGCGCTCCTGTTGGCGCACCAGCCGCCCCCGCCGGGCAACCGGGTCGCCGTGATCACCAACGCGGGCGGCCCCGCCGCGCTGACCGTCGGCGCGTGCGAGGCGAGCGGCCTGCGGGTGCCCGCACTGAATGAGCGTCTACGACACTCCCTCCGTACGGCGCTCTCGCCCCGCGCGGACGCCGCCAACCCGATCGACCTCACGCCCATGGCCACCGCCGCCCACTACCGGCAGGCGCTGGACGCCGTCCTGGCCGACGACGACATCGACGCGGCCGTGGTCCTCTTCATGCCCCCACTCGCGGACAAGCCCGACGAGGTCGCGGCGGCGATCCTCGACGCGGCCGAGGCCGCACCCGGCAAGCCGGTGGTGGCGAGCTTCCTGGGCGGCGCGGGCGTCGCCGATCTCCTGCACCGGGGCGAACTCGTCGTACCGACCTACGCGTTCCCCGAGTCCGCGGCGATCTCGCTCGGCCACGCGGCGGCGTATCAGGCGTGGCGCAGCACACCTGCCGGGGTCATCCCGGACCTTCCGGGGGTCGACACGGACCAGGCCCGCTCGCTGATCGCCGGGTGCGCTCCGGGAGCCGTACCGCCGCAGGTCGCCGCCGAGTTGCTGGACGCGTACGGCATCTCGGTCCGGGACACGCACTCGCCGGGCCCGGACGCGTTCCTCTCCGTGCGCGCGGACCCGGTCTTCGGCCCCGTGATCGCGTTCGGCCTGACCGGGGACTACGCCGACCTCATGTCCGACGTCGCCCACCGGATCACCCCGCTCAGCGATCGCGACGCCCGCGAGATGATCCGCTCGCTGCGGGCCGCCCCACTGCTGGACGGCCGGATGGGCGGCCCGGGTGTGGACCTGACAGCCCTCGAAGAAGCCGTGCTGCGGATCTCCGCGATGGTCGAGGACCTGCCCGAGATCGAGTCGATGGAACTGCGTCCGGTACGGCTGCTGCCGCCCGGGGACGGCATCGCCGTCGCCCGCGCCACGATCCAACTCGCCGACAACACAAGGAGAGGTGGCCCCTCATGAAGGTCGGCATCTACTTCGACATGCGCAACCCCCCGCCCTGGCAACAGAGTTGGTCACGCGTCTACGGATTCGCCCTGGAGATGTGCGAGGAGGCGGAGCGGCTCGGCCTCGATTCCGTCTGGTTCTCCGAACACCACGGCTTCGAGGACGGATACCTCCCGCAGCCGCTCACCATGGCCGCCGCGGTCGCCGCCCGCACGAGCAGGATCCGGCTGGGCACCGCGGTCATCCCCGCACCCCTGCACGCGGCCCCGGAGCTCGCCGAACAGGCCGCGATCGTCGACATCATCAGCGAGGGCCGCCTGGACCTCGGACTCGGCACCGGCTACCGCGTACCCGAGTACCGGCTCTACGGCGCCGATCTCGCCCGGCGCTACTCCACGACGGACCAGCGGGTGCGGGAGATCCGCGGCCTGTGGTCCGAGTCCCTGGTCACCCCGGGTCCGGTCCAGGACCCGCTGCCGATCTGGCTCGGCTACCAGGGACCGCAGGGTGCGCGCCGGACCGGACGGCTGGGCGCCGGGCTGCTGTCCCTCAACCCGGCCCTGCTGGCGCCGTACCGGGACGGGCTCGCCGAGAGCGGGTACGACGTGTCGGCGGCGCGGATGCAGGGTTCGTTCACGACGTTCGTCACCGAGGACCCCGACGGCGACTGGCCGGTGGTGCGCAAACACCTGGCGTACCAGTGGGACAGCTATCGCCGGTACATGGTCGAGGGGACCGACCAGCCGGCCCCCCGCCCCATCGACCCCGAGAAGTGGCGGGCGACGGGGCTGCAAGCGACCGGTGTCGGCCAGTTCCTGTACGGCACCCCGCAGGACATCGCCGACGCCGTCAAGGCGTACGTGGCGGGGTTGCCGGTGGAAGGGGTGTTCCTGTGGGCCTCGCTGGCGGGGATGCCCGAGGAGATGGTGGCACGCCAAGTCCAGTTGATCGCCGGGAAGTTGCGCCCGCTGCTTGCCGATGTCTGACCCGAGGAGAAGCGGCGTGACGAGAACGACCGGTGGAGTTCGTGGAGTTGGTGAAGCTGGTGGAGCCGCGACGCCGACCGGGCTCTGGGCGGGCGCGGACTTCCAGGAGCCGCCCCGGACCGCCGACGGCGTGGCGCTGTGCGGCGCGTGCCGTGCCGCCGGTTCCTGCCGTCTGGGTGTCGAAGGTGAACGGCTCGACGGCGACGGCGTGGCGGTCTTCGAGCTCACCTGTCCCCGCGACCAGGAGGGTGGCCCGAATGTCGCGCACGGCGGTTGGACGGCGGCCGTGCTGGATGACTGCCTCGGTCATCTCCCGCTGCTGCACCGGGTATTGAGCGTGACGGCGGAGTTGAGCGTGAGCTTCGTGAAGCCGGTGCCGGTGGAACGGCCGCTGGAGGTCCGGGCCTGGGTCGAGCGGCGCGAGGGCCGGCGCTGGTACATCGCGGGCGAGATGGTGCTGCTGCCGACCCGCGCCGTGGTGGCCCGGGCCTCCGGGATCTGGGTGTCCCGCGACCGGGGCCACTTCGCGCGGCACGAGGAGTGGCTGGCCGCCCAGGAGGCCAAGAGCGACAGTGCGGGCAACGGCAACGGCGAGGGTCAGTAGGACCGCAGCCCCATGCTCCGGGCGATCCCGTTGCGCTGGATCTGGCTGGTGCCCCCGGAGATCGTCGCCACGATCGACTCCCGGTAACGGAAGCTCATCACGCTCTCGGTCGAGAAGCCGTGCCCGGCACAGACCTGCATCCCGAGCCGGGCGGCCGCCACATACGTCTCCGACCCCTTCAGCTTGGCCATCGAGCCCTCCCGGGTGCAGGGCTTGCCCTGGGCGAGCAGCCAGGCGGCGCGGTACGCGAGCAGCCGAGCGGAGTCGATCTCGGTCTGGAGGTCGGCCATGTCGTGGGCGAGGGCCTGGAAGTTCCCGATCGGACGGCCGAAGGCGTGCCGCGTGCGGGAGTACTCCAGCATCTCGTCCAATGTGGCCTGCGCGGCGCCGAGATACCCCCCGGTGATGATCACCTTCTCCAGTTCGATGTTGGAGAGCATGACCTTCCAGCCCTCGTCGCGCGGTCCGACGAGGTTCTCCTTCGGGACGAGGGCGTCGTTGAAGAAGACCTCGTTGGTGCCGAGGATGTGCCGGGCCAGCGTCGGCGTCCGGCGCACCTCGACGCCTTCCGTCGCGGGGTCGACGAGCAGCAGGCTGATCCCGCCGTGCTTGGGCTCGCGGGGCCCGGTCCGCACGTAGGTCGCGATGGTCGTGTCGGGCAGACCGCCGCCCGTGCACCACGCCTTCTGCCCGCGGACGAGGAACTGGTCGCCGTAGTCCTCGGCGGTGGTGCGCAAGGCAGCGGCGTCGGACCCGCTGTCGGGTTCGCTGAGGCCGACGGCGAGCCGGTGGCGCCCCGTCATCACCTGCCGGCGGATGAAGTCGCGCTGCGCCTCGTTGCCCCACCGGAACACGGTGATCCCCGGGATGAGCACGCCGATGTAGCACATGGCGACGTCGAAGCTGGCCCGCCCCAACTCCTCCGCGATCAGGATGAGTTCGAGCGGACTGCCGCCGTCGCCGCCCTCCTCCTCGCTGAACGGGAGGGAGAACCACCCCAGATCGGCCATGCCGCGGAACAGCTCGGGCGGCACGACGCCCTCCTCGTCCCACCGCTTGGCTCTCTCGGCGGGGCACACATCGGCGACGAACTGCCGTGCCGTCGCGCGCAACAGGTCCTGCTCGTCGGTCAGCCCGAAGTCCACGGCCACTCCTCGCCCACACTAGGCTATTCATCTAGCTAATTATTCTATGTTAGCGGATAGGACGGCCCAGCCGGAATGCACCTCACCCTCTCCCGGTTCGACATCAGCGACTCGGCTCGGCCCGCACGGGTGGGGGATTGGTTCAGTGCGTGGACACACAGCTCGTGCCACAAAGGCCATGCGGCACCACAGGCACAGCACCGCCAAACGATGTCATGCACACACCTTGACCAAATTGGTCTAGACTTTTACTTTCAAGTGGTCAACTGCCTTCGGCTCACGCCCAGTTGAGACGTGCGCCCTCTTCCGCGTGCGCCGACCCGCTCGAAAGGGCCCCGACACCCCCATGACCACTCGCTCCTCCCTCCCTCGCATCGCGTTACGCGGCTCCCCCGCCCTGGCCCTGCTGGCCCTCCTGATCGGCCTCCTCACCGCGGCGCCGCCAACTGCGGCAACCGGGGCGATCACCGGTCTCGCCGGCAAGTGCCTCGACGTCGCCGGAGCCGCCTCCGCCGACGGC
The DNA here is from genome assembly GCF_053598575.1 of Streptomyces sp. NPDC001100. NCBI lineage: Bacteria > Bacillati > Actinomycetota > Actinomycetes > Kitasatosporales > Streptomycetaceae > Streptomyces > Streptomyces sp. NPDC001100. The sequence continues at coordinate 67,909 of NZ_JBSFKO010000024.1, read as the reverse complement.
ACACCGGTCCAGCTCTACGACTGCAACGGCACCGCCGCCCAACAGTGGACGGTCGGTACGGACAACACCGTCCGCGCGCTGGGCAAGTGCCTTGACGTCACCGGCGGTTCGACTGCCGACGGCGCCAAGGTCCAGCTGTGGACCTGCACCGGCGGCGCGAACCAGCGCTGGACGGTCACCGCCGCGAACGACATCGTCGACCCGGCCGCGAACAAGTGCCTCGACGTCTCCGACAACTCCTCCGCCAACGGGGCGCGCGTCCAGATCTGGACCTGCACGGGAGGCGCCAACCAGAAGTGGAACGCTCCCGCGCAGCAGTCGGGAGAGCAGTGCTGGGCCACGCACTACGGACCCCAGCCCGCCGGCGCGCTGACGGCCAGCGGCGAGGTCTTAGACAACAACGCGGACACGGCGGCCACGTCGCTCTCGCGCCAGCCCCAACTGCCTTTCGGTACACGGGTCCAGGTCACCAATGTCGCCAACGGCCGTTCCCTGACCGTACGGATCAACGACCGCGGGACGTTCGCCCAGACCCCGCAGGAACCGAAGTGCCTCGATCTGACGGACGGCGCCTTCAGCCGCCTCGGCGGCGTCCTCGACCCGGACGCCGGACACATCGTCGTCACCCAGACGGTTCTGGGCTGACGGCCGCGGCACGCCCGGCCGACACGAACCCATCGCCCTCGGCACCTCTCAACCACAGGAGTAAAGCCCCATGGCCACCCCCCACTCCGTACCAAGTCTCCGCAGACTCACGGTTCTGAGCAGACTGACGCTCGTCATGCTGCTCGCCGCGGCCCTGTCCGCCCTGTTCACCGTCTCCCCCGCCCGCGCGGCGGACGGCCGGATCACCGGTCTGGCCGGCAAGTGCGTCGACGTCGCCGGGGCGAACACCGCCAACGGGACCGCCGTACAGCTCTACGACTGCAACGGCACCAGCGCCCAGACCTGGTCCAACCCCGGTGACGGCACCCTGCGCGCGCTCGGCAAGTGTCTCGACGTGACCTCCGGCGGCACGGCGGACGGCACGACGGTCCAGCTCTACGACTGCAACGGCAGCGCCGCCCAGAAGTGGGCCGTCAGCTCGGCGAACGACATCGTCAACCCACAGGCCAACAAGTGCCTGGACGTCACCGGCAACAACTCGGCCAACGGCACCCGGCTCCAGATCTGGACCTGCTCCGGCGGCGCCAACCAGAAGTGGAACGCCCCCGCGAGCGGCGGCGGCACCACCCCGTCCGGCTTCGTCGTCAGTGAGGCCCAGTTCAACCAGATGTTCCCGAGCCGGAACGACTTCTACACGTACAGCGGTCTCACCGCCGCCCTGTCCGCCTACCCCGGCTTCGCCAACACCGGATCCGACACGGTCAAGAAGCAGGAGGCCGCCGCCTTCCTCGCCAACGTCAGTCACGAGACCGGCGGACTGGTCTACGTCGTCGAGCAGAACACCGCCAACTACCCGACGTACTGCGACTGGAGCCAGTCCTACGGCTGCCCGGCCGGTCAGGCCGCCTACTACGGCCGCGGTCCCATCCAGCTGTCCTGGAACTTCAACTACAAGGCCGCGGGCGACGCGTTGGGCATCGACCTCCTCAACAACCCCTGGCTGGTGCAGAACGACTCGGCCGTCGCCTGGAAGACCGGCCTGTGGTACTGGAACACGCAGTCCGGCCCGGGCACGATGACCCCGCACAACGCGATGGTCAACGGCGCCGGTTTCGGCCAGACCATCCGTTCCATCAACGGCTCCCTGGAATGCGACGGGCGCAACCCCGCGCAGGTCCAGAGCCGCGTCGACGCCTACAACCGCTTCACCTCCATCCTCGGGGTCAGCCCCGGCAGCAACCTCTACTGCTGACGCTCGCCCTCGGGCCCGCTTGACGCGAGGGCCGGTTCATCCGTGAACCGGCCCTCGCACCACACCTGCAACCAGCGGCCCGTTCGGCGGCGCCCGCCCCGGAAAATCCCAACAGCACCCATGACGGCACCCTTGCCACTAGAATTGGTGTCATGACTGCCATCACCCTGCGCATCCCCGACGCCATGGACAAACAACTCCGCGACGCCGCCGCGGGCGCCTCGTCCCTGAACGACTACATCGTGCGAGCCGTACGACGTCAGATGACCCTCGACGCCGCGCGCAAACTCGCCTCCGCCGCCCCCCTCGACCTGACGGGCGAAGGCGACACCCTGTGACCATCCGCAAGGGCGACGTCTGGGACGTCGACACCGGCAAAGGCACCCGCACCGTCCTTGTCGTCAGCCTCGACGGACTCGCCGACGCCTACGGCGCGGTCGTCGTCCTGGTCCTGCACGCCCCGGCCCAGCACCCCGACACAGCGATGAGCGTGCACCTGACCACCCCGGTGGACGCCTCCGTCGTCGCCGTCAATCTCCTCCAGCTCTCCACGCTCCGCTTCGAGACCGGCACCCCGCACGGGAACATCGGCCCCGAACAGCAGGAACTCGTCGACAACGCCCTCCGCGCGGTCCTCGACCTGTAAGCCCTACTCGACCGGGACAGCAGCCGGCGTACGGCGAGGGCTCCTGCTTTCAGCGGGCCGTCAGCGCAGTCGACGCGCCCGCAGCACCACGTCATCGGTGTGGTGCGCACCGGCGCCGCCGTCGGGTGACACCCGTGGCCGCTGCTCGTCCACCTCCACCGTCCAGTCGTCGCCGAGCAGCGCGGCGACCATGGAGGGCCAGACATAGTCGGCCGGGTCGAACCCGCCGTCGTGTTCGTGCCGGGTGTCCATCCCCGCGTGGTGCACGAGCAGCAGCACGCCTCCGGGCGCGACGGCCGCGAGCAGCGCTCGCTCGGCTGCGGCATCGGGTGTCCGCAGCAAGGCCGGATACTGCGCGGAGACCAGGTCGAAGGAGGCCGGGGGAAGCGCCGCTTCCGCCAGTCCGGCGTGCACCCAGCGGACGGTGACACCGGCGTCCTGTGCATGCTCCGCGGCCCGCTCCAGCGCTACGCCCGAGACTTCGAGCGCGGTCACGTCCCAGCCGCCGCGCGCGAGCCACACGGCATCCGCGCCCTCGCCGCAGCCGACGTCGAGCACTCGTCCGGGCGTGAGCCCTGCGACCTCGGCCACGAGCGCGCCGTTGGGCCGGCCGCTCCACAGTTGTCGGCGGTCGGCGTATCGGGTGTCCCACTCCGCCCGGACCTCGGGGTCTCCGACGTATCCGTCGGCAGGCAAGGAGGTGTCGGGCGCGGACGATTCTGCGATGTTGTCTGTCACCCGCCCACGGTCACCCACGAAGTCCTGCTCACGCCAGTCTTGTTGCTGCTCCGGCAAAACGTCGGCCCCGTCTCACGCGAGCGTCACCTCCAGGTGATGGTGTGCCGGGTGGTCCCGTTGCCGGCGACGACCGGGAGCAGGACGTAGTGCTCGAAGTCCCGCTCTCCACACAGGAAGTCCGGAGGCGCGCTTCTTGATCTGGTCGTCGTCGACCTCTTCGAGGTTGACGAGCCGGAAGGGGTCACGCCGTCGGTGAAGTCGTCGAGGTTCGCGAGGTCGACATCGGCGCGGGGCAGGGGTTCGTTCGCGGCTGTGCGGCGAGTACGGAGCCCTGCCCTTCGACGGCTTCGCCAGGTGTCACGGTGCCATCGGGTCCTGCCCGTTCATCGCGCCGGCCAGCGCGGTCCGGGCCAGGTCCCGTAGCCAGATGTGCGCGGGGTCGGTGTCGTAGCGCTGGTGCCATGACAGGTACACCGGGGCCGGCGGAAGGTCGAGGGGGAGCGGGAGCAGGACCAGGCCGAGATCCGCGGCGGCCGGACGCGCCGTTGATTCGGGGGCGGTGACAACGAGATCGGAGCCCCGCACGAACTCGAAAGCGGCCCTTTCCGTGGGCGCGGTCGCCACCACGCGCCGGGTGAGGTCCAGTCGCGCGAGAGCGTCGTCGAGGATGTTTCCGAGCCGGCCGCGCCGCGAGACGGTGATGTGCTCCGCCGCGGCGTACCGCGCGGCGGTGACAGTCTTGAGGCGGGTGAACGGGTGCCCCCGCCGTACGACGAGGGTCTGCCGGGTCTCGGCCACCCGATCGGCACGGATCTCCGGTGCGGTCGAGCCGTCGGCGTTCGCGGCGAGGTCGACTTCGCCGCGCCGCAACTCCGGTGTGTCGACGCTCGATTCCGCGATGAAGCGCAGCCGCACTCCAGGCGCCTGCTCGCGCACGGCGGCCAGCAGCGTGGGCCCACCGAGGGCGACGAGCGCGTCGTGCCAGCGGAGCGTGAAGGTGCGTTCCAGGGTCGCGAGATCAAGCTCACGGCTCGGCGCCAACACCCCCCGGACCTGTTGCAGCAGGTCGTGCACCTGTTCCCGTACGGCGATCGCGTACGGCGTCGGGGTCATCGTGCGCCCCGTGCGCACCAGGATCTGATCCCCTGTCGAACGCCGGATCCGGCCGAGGCTGCGGCTCATCGCGGGGGCCGTGACGTGCAGGCGGTCGGCGGCACCGGCCACGCTGCCCTCCTCCAGGAGGGCGTCGAGCGCGGCGAGCAGATTCAGATCCAATTGCATGGGAGTCATGCTAGCCGTGCTTTACATGCACTTGATGTTAATCATGCCCTCTCCTACCTTCGAAGCACGGGCGCCGACACAACAGGTTCTCGCCCGGTCGATCCCGATCCCCGCTGCTCAGATGGGAGCACTGCCATGCCCGAATCCATGCCGATCCCCGACCCGGCCGTCACCTCCGACGCCGACCTGCTCGCGCAGACCGCACTCGCCGTACGCACGGCCGGCGCGGCTCTGCATCAGCTCTTCGGTGACGTGGTGCCCTACCGGACCCTCGACGAGCTGATGCACGCGCTCGCCGTCAACGACGACGCGGTTCTCGATGTCCTGCGTCCCCGCCTCACCGTCCTGCGCCCAGGCGCCGGTTGGGTGGAGGAGGAATTGGCGGGCGGCCCCCTCCCGGCGGGCGAATGGTGGGTGGTGGACCCTGCCGAAGGGAACGTCAACCACCTGCACGGGCTGCCGGAGTGGGCGGTGACCGCCACCCTCGTGCGCGACAACCTGCCGGTCCTCACCGTCGTCCATCTGCCGCTGACCGGCGAGACGTACACCGCGCTCGCGGGCGCCGGCGCTCACCTCGACGGCCGGCCCCTGCACGTCTCCGACACCGTCGACCTCGGTCTCGGCATCGTGGCCACGAGTCAGGCCCGGCCGGACGAGGACGAGAAGGTCGTACGGCGCGTCGGCTCCTCGATCACCGAGATGCTCCTCGACGCGCTCGTGGTGCGGTCCGCCGTACCCGCCACCCTGCATCTGCTGAACGTGGCGGCCGGCCGGATCGACGCCTTCTGGCAGTTCGCCGGAGCCCGCGCGGACCTGCTTCCCGGGGCGCTGCTGGTCACCGAGGCCGGAGGACGGATCACCGACGTCGAGGGCCGCCCCTGGACTCCGGCGAGCGAGAGCTTCCTGGCAGCCGCGCCCGGCGTGCACGCCGGGGCCGCCGCCACGCTCTCGCGCTGATCGCACAACCCGCCCCGCAAGCACGGAAAGGACCAGAACATCATGACCACGATCGCAGTTCTCGGAAACGGCCGCGTCGGCGGCAGCCTGGCCACAGCACTCACCCGGGCCGGGCACGACGTGACCGTGGCGGACCGCTCGCCGGGTGCCGCCGCGAACGCCGCCCGGACCGCGCGGGTCGTCATCAACGCCACGCCGGGCGACACCTCCCTGGACCGGCTCGTCGCACTGCGCGAGGAACTGCGGGGCAAGATCCTCGTCGATGTCTCCAACGCCACCGTCGACGGACCGGACGGACTCCCCGCCGACCTGCTCTATCCCGGCTCAAGCCTCGCCGAACAACTCCAGGAGTCGCTCCCCGAGACCCGAGTCGTCAAAACACTCAACACCATGCTCTTCACGGTGATGACCGCGCCCGCCGCACTCACCCAGGCGCCCAGCGCCTTCCTCTCCGGCGAGGACCAACAGGCCAAGCAGACCGTGCGCGAACTTCTCACCGACCTGGGGTGGCGCATGGAGTGGATCACCGATCTCGGCGGAATCCGGACCGCCCGCGCAACGGAGGCCGCGATCCTGTTCGTACCCCACGTGATCCGGTCCAGCGGATTCACACCCTTCGCGCTCTCCATCGCCCGCTGACGCAGAACGGGCAGATACCGCACAGCCGGCGTTCGCGGCCATCTCCGCGTACGTGGCGATCAGTGGAAACTTCCGCCGCTCAACGGAGTACGAGGCTCCGGGGAACTCCCGTCCGTCGGTGGGTTCACCGGCGAGCCAGAGTTCCTCGATCTCGCCCCATTGGCCCCGGGTACCGTCGAGCCGCAGGGGCGCGGCATTCCGGATGCCGCGTGTCCGTTCATCGGTCCCGGGCCTGGTCCTGACGATGCCGCCGATCTCGTACTGGCCCCGCTTGATGTAGTCGGGGATCGGGTCGGCGGGGACGATGGCGACGTTCTCGTAGCCGGTACGGATGAGGTCGCGGTACAGCACACCGCACAGCAGTGGCTGGACAGCGATCACGCCACCCGCGAACGGTGACACTCCTTGACCGAAGCCCGGCGCCGTCACCTCGACATCACCGGGTAGCCGCCGCCCAGCGGTTTGTCCCCACCGACATCTGCCGCACCCTCCCTCTGAGCGTCACCTGGGTCCCGCAGCGGGCGATCCTCGAACAGACCGACGCCTTCGTCACCCACGCCGACACGGGCGGGTGCGGCGACGGGGTTCTCGCCGGGGTGGCGATGAACCCGCACTGCGGGGAGCCGAGCAGTTCACGAACGCCGACCGGTAGCCGGAGCCGCCTGCTCGACGTCGGGCTGGAAAAGCCTCACGGTCTTGCGTGACACCCTTCAGTTGATGATTTCGGCGCGATCATCCACACGGATCGCGGCCAGCCGGTCCCGCCACATCTGGAGAGCCTCGGGCGTCAGTCGCGTCCAGTCGGTGACCTCGCCGACGATCCGAAGGGGTTCCCTGCTGCGATAGGAGCGGGTGGGATTGCCGGGGAACTTCTTGTCGGTGACGTTCGGGTCGTTCTCGAACTCCCCGGTCGGTTCGACGGCATACACGCGCGGAACCCCGTCACCGGCGGCGAGTTCGGCGGCAAGTCCCGCGCCGTCACGCAACGCGGTGAAGTAGACGTGATTCATCACGACTTCGGGCCGATAGTTGGAACGGAAGCCGGCGGTGAGGTGATCTCCGACCTCCAGCTCCGCCTTCGTGCCGTGGAAAAAGGGCCCCTCGTCCAACACCTCGTCCATCGCGCCAGGCTATCAACCCAAGCTCTCGTGACGGCGAGTCATCCAGGACGGCTCAGCCGCCACATCACGCCGGCCACCAGCACGTGACCTCGACGGCATGGTCACGGCTACCACTCTCCGTCAGCGCCGCCCCCGCCTCCTCAGCCTCCGGCACGCGCCCCCGCCGAGATGACTTCCTTCAACCACTACGCCCTCGGCACGATCGCCAGTGGCTGCACAACACCACCGTCGCCGGCCTGACCACCTCATCACCCGGTTACGGCGACATCGTCTTCCGCTCCAGACCGAGTGGCGGCATCACCTGGGCCGTCGCCGTCCACGAGTCCCCTACGGCCGCGTGGCCATCCGCTGGGAGCAGCACGCCTCGGGCATCACGGTGCACACGACGGTGCCCACCGGGGCGACGGCACTGATCGAATGGCCGGACGCAGACGTCTCCGGCCTGGACACCGGAACCAACGACCACGACATGGGAACCGCGTCGTCCGACGGAACAGCCGGTGTCCCTCATGCCGCCGGGAGGGTGAGTCCGACGGTGGGACCGACCGCCGCAGGCTCAGTTGCCCACAGTGAAACGCCGGTTGAGGTACCGGGGATTCTCGATCTCGTCGACGAGGGCGACGGCGTAGTCCTCGTAGGAGATGCGAGCCTGGCCGTCGTCCCCGACGACGGGGTGGTCGAGGTCGGCGCGGTAGCGGCCGGTGCGCTCACCGGGCGCGAAGTGGACCGGCGGCGGGGAGAGGTAGGTCCAGGTCACTTCCTCGCCGAGGCGGAGATAGGCGTCGAGGGCCTGGATCTGGCCGACGGCATACGGCTTGTACTCCTCCGGAAAACCGGGGGCGTCGAAGAAGCGCACGCCGTCCTGGTTGAGCAGGCCGGCGCCGCCACCCATGTGCACGACACGCGGTCCTTTGGCACCCAGGTCCCGGACCGCAGCGGCGACCGTGGCCACGGCGTCGGTGTACAGCCGGGCCTCCGGTCCGCCCACCGTCAGCACCAGCGCGTCCGCGTTCGCGGCGAGGCCGGCGACGGAGTCGGGGTCGGTCACGTCACCGGTCACCGCCCTTACACCGGTGGGGAGTTGGCCGACGCGGGAGAGGTCCCGGGCGACGGCGGTGACTTCGTGACCGCGTGCGGCGGCCTCGGCCACGACTCGGGAGCCGGCCTTCCCGGCCGCTCCGAACACGACGATCCTGCTCATGGGGCTCCTCTTCCTGTTGCTCAAACGTGTGTGGCCCAGGACCGGGCGGATGCGCGGGGCCGGTGACGATCATGCGGTCCAACGGCGGCTGCCATGGTCGGACGGCGACTCGTCACAGCCCGCGCCCGTCTCCACTCTCTCCCCTCACCCCTTGGCCAGCGAGATAAGCTGGGGACCTCCTGTGGTCGAAAACGGACAGGAGTGAGATCGAGGTGCCGACCGCGCACGCTGCCGTCCCGGACCGTACGAACGCCGACCCGATCCCGGGCTTCGGTTTCAATCCGCCGACGGCTCCCGTCCTCGGCATGGAGATCACCGACCTTGCCTCCCTGCACGACCGAATGCCTGACGGCGGCTTGGAGCGCGTGCACCGGGTCGCTTTCCACACCCTCACGCTGATCACCGAGGGCAGCGGCGAGCACACCGTCGACTTCGTCACCTACCCCTGCCGCCCGGGCACCCTGCTGTGGATCCGCCCGGGCCAGGTCCAGCGCTTCGGCCGCCGCGGCATCATGAACGGCACCCATCTCCTGTTCACGCCCGCATTCCCACCGCACGTGACGAGCGCCGAGCGTCTGCTCGACGAGTGGTCCGGACCCACCTGCCGGCAACTGGCCACCGGCCGGGACTACGCCGTCCTGTCCGCCCTGATGAACCAGATCCGCACCGAGTTCACCCGCCCCGACGGCACGGTGTCGCAGGAGATCCTCCAACTCCAGCTCGCCACACTGCTGTTGCAGATCGACCGGCTGCCGCGCCATGGCGAGCGGGAAGGCTCGCAGGCGGGCGGCGAGATCTACGCCCGGTTCCGCGCCGAACTGGAGCGCTCCTACACCGACACCCACAAGGCCGAGGACTACGCCCGACGCCTCGGGTACAGCGTCAAGACCCTCACCCGCGTCTGCCTGGCCGCGGCCGGTCAGCCCGTCAAGCAGGTCATCGACGCCCGTGTCGCCCTGGAGGCGCAACGCCTGCTCTCCCACACCGACGAACCGGTCGCGAGGATCGCCCGCCGGCTGGGTTTCTCCGAACCCACCAACTTCGGAAAGTTCTTCGTCCGCCATACGGGCACCACCCCTGGCGATTTCCGCCGTACGCAACGAAGCCCGCGGTGAGTCCGGGCTACCGGGCCTGTGCAGGGCTTCCCGAACCTGGGGCCTTCACTGCCGTCATGAACCCTGACCGCCGGGCCTTCACAACCACGGCCCATTCAGTCGGGATGCTGAGCGATTGTTTCGAGTCGGTCGATGGCCGACTTCTGGACAGCACGCCTGGGCACGGCGGCTTTCCAGGTAGCTCGCAGGCGTAGGTCCAGTTTCGGAGCACCGCGCCGACCCGCTAGACCTGCCGAACAAGCTGCGAGAAGAGGCCAACAGCCCGTCGCCCAAAGCGTCGGTGAGCCTCCGGGCGGCCCCATCGACTCTTCGAAAACTTTCTGCGTCTGAACCGAATGATGCGAGAGGTATTGACGCCCTTCATGGGCCATCTACTATCCACAACGTCCGAACCCCCGATGAGTGTTCGACATGACGAATGCCACCAGTCGGTGGAGTCACGCACACCGCGCGAGCCCGGCAAGGCAGCCCATCGGTACACACCCGATCGCAGTGCACCAGCCAGAACGAGGTGCTTGTCATGACTCGATCAATATCTGGATGCCGCAGAACACGGGGAACGGCCATCAGGCCATCCGTCACCGCCGCTCCCCCTCCCCGCCGGCAGCAGGCACGTACCCCTCGTCGGCCCAGACACTGCACCACTCCCCCGGAGAGCCGATCCTCCCCTCGAACCACATGGTCGACCGGGGATCGCGCGGCTACGTCAGAGGCATCATCCGGGCATCGAAGCCCGCCTCCCACCCGAGCAACAGGACGTTCATCCAGCTCGCCCGGACCTCCGACCCACGCACACCCATCCGGAATCCCTGCATCCCCCTCACCCGCCAACAGCGCCCGGGGCGTGCCGTATCCGACTCCCGACGACACCGGGTCGACCGTCGGCAGCGGGCCCGAACCCGCCCGGTACCGGCACGGCTTCCGCGCCACGAACCCGCACGTCTCGGGCCCCGCCTGCCCGTACGCCAACGCCGGCATCCCGCCGAGACGTCCAGCCCCGGCACACGCACCACGTCACACATCGCACCGCACCCGCACCCGCACCCGCACCCGCACCCGCACCCGCACCCGCACCCGACCGTACGAGGAGAACCGTGAACCTTCTGCGTAGACTCGGCCTGCGTCAGACCGCGGCCCTGGGCCTGCTGGCCGCCACCACACTGGTGGCGGCGGGCCATGCCGCCGCCACTCCCACCGCCGTCCGGGCCACCACCCTGGGCGCCCAAGCCGCCCAGTCCGGACGGTACTTCGGGGCCGCCGTCGCGGCCGGCAAGCTCGGTGACGGGACGTACGCGACGATCCTGGACCGCGAGTTCAACATGGTCACGCCCGAGAACGAGATGAAGTGGGACACGACGGAACCCTCCCGCGGCTCGTTCAACTTCGGCCCCGCCGACCAGATCGTCAACCATGCGACCGCCCACGGACAGCGCCTGCGCGGACACACCCTCGTCTGGCACTCCCAACTGCCCGGCTGGGTCAGCGGTATCACCGACGCGAACACCCTGCGGACCGTGATGAACAACCACATCACCAGCGTCATGAACCACTACAAGGACAAGATCTACGCCTGGGACGTGGTCAACGAGGCGTTCGCCGACGGCGGCAGCGGCCAGCACCGCAGCTCGGTCTTCCAGAACGTCCTCGGCGACGGCTTCATCGAACAGGCCTTCCGTACCGCCCGCGCGGCCGACCCGGCGGCAAAGCTCTGCTACAACGACTACAACATCGAGAACTGGAGCGACGCCAAGACCCAGGGCGTCTACCGCATGGTGCGCGACTTCAGGTCGCGTGGCGTCCCCATCGACTGCGTCGGTTTCCAGGCCCACTTCGGCACCGGCGGGCCGCCCGCGAGTCTCCAGACCACGCTGTCGAACTTCGCCGCGCTCGGTGTGGACGTACAGATCACCGAACTGGACATCGCGCAGGCACCCTCGGCCGCGTACACGAACACCGTCAAGGCGTGCATGAACGTCGCCCGCTGCACCGGCATCACGGTGTGGGGCATCCGGGACAGCGACTCCTGGCGTACCGGCCAGAACCCGCTGCTGTTCGACAACGGCGGCAACAAGAAGCCCGCGTACAACGCGGTGTTGTCGGCTCTGGGAGGCACTGCCACCACGGCCCGCAGTTCCACGCCCCCAAGCCCCTCGGCCGCGGCCGCACTGCCGTCCTCCTTCTCCTGGAGTTCCAGCGGCGCTCTGATCGCCCCGAAGTCGGACGCGACGCACACCATCGCCGGCATCAAGGACCCGTCGGTCGTGTACTACAACGGCAAGTACCACGTGTTCGCCAGCACCGCGAGCGCCTCCGGGTACAACCTCGTGTACCTGAGCTTCAGCGACTGGTCCCAGGCGGGCTCCGCCACGCACTACTACCTCGACCGCAGCGCCATCGGCACGGGATACCGCGCGGCTCCGCAGGTGTTCTACTACGCGCCGCAGCGCCTGTGGTACCTCGTCTACCAGACCGGGAACGCCTCGTATTCGACCAACGCGGACATCAGCAATCCCAACGGCTGGAGCGCCCCGCGGAACTTCTACTCCTCGATGCCGCCGATCATCGCGCAGAACATCGGCAACGGGTACTGGGTCGACATGTGGGTGATCTGCGACAGCACCAACTGCTACCTGTTCTCCTCGGACGACAACGGGCACCTGTACCGCTCCCAGACGTCCGTCTCGCAGTTCCCCAACGGTTTCACCAACACCGTCATCGCCGCCCAGGACACCAACAAGTACGCCCTCTTCGAGGCGAGCAACGTGTACAAGGTGCAAGGCGCCAACCAGTACCTCCTCCTCGTCGAGGCCATCGGCTCGGACGGACGACGCTACTTCCGGTCCTGGACCGCCAGCGGTCTCGCGGGCTCGTGGAGCGCGCTGGCCGCCTCCGAGAGCAACCCGTTCGCCCGGGCGGGCAACGTCGCCTTCCCGGCCGGTGCCTGGACGAAGGACATCAGCCACGGTGAGATGATCCGCGCCGGCTACGACCAGACGCTGACCATCCCCGCCTGCAAGCTCCAGTACCTCTACCAGGGCCACGACCCGAACGCGAGCGGCGACTACGACACTCTGCCGTGGCGGCTCGGCCTGCTGACACAGACCAACTCCGCCTGCTGACCGCTCCCGGACGATCCCGCCGCCCGCGAGGCGCGGGATCCGCCGGGATCCGTTCCTCGACCCTGTCGAGGAACGGATCCCGGCGGTCACACACCACGTCCGCAGGTCACGACAACGGCGGGTACGCGTTCTGGATCAACTGCTGGAACTGGGCGGAGAACCAGTGTCCGGCCAGCGGCGAGTCCGGCAGCGCACCCGTGGGGTTGTTGCCGTTGCGCGCGTTGCCGCCGTACGTCGGGTCGCACATCCGGTCGAAGCCCTTCCCCTCGTCATTGGGGACGGCAGCGCTGTTGCCGTCGGACTCCCCCGGCGGCTTGACCCACACGTAGGCGTCGATGCCGGCAGCCGGAGCCGCTGTCGGCCGCTCCCCGATGCCTGCCCCGCTCTGGTTGCACCAGTTACCTGCGTGGATCCGCCGGTCGACACGGCTGCTGTCGACGTAGCCGTCCACGGTGGTCTGCGCCCCAGGACCGGTGGGCCGGGCGGAGCCGCCCCAGCCGTTGCGTGATGTGTCGATCAGCATGCCGAGTCCGGAGTCGAATCCGGACGCGACGAGCTTGCTGCGCAGCGCCTGGGCGAAGGACTGCTCGTCCACGTACTGGTTCCAGTCCACCCACTTCGACTGGCGTACGGTCTGTCCGTTCACCGTGTCGGTGACCTTGAGGTACGGCTCCTTGGTGGGGCTGTAGTTCGCGGTGTTGACGATGAAGCCGGCCACGTCGTTCACGCTCGCGCCGTTCGACGTCGCGACCTTGTGGAACTCCTGCACCGCGGGATCGAGATTGCTGTCCCAGCCGAGCCAGCCGTGGTGGGCGGCGTCGATGTAGTTGTAGACGTTGGGGATGGCACCCAGCTTGTCCAGGGCGTAGCCGACGCCCTTCTCGTAGTTGCCGTTGGACTTCATGGTCACGCAGGCGTCGGTGGACGTGGCGGTGCCGCCGGCGTTGGTGACCAGGTTGGGCAGCGAGTCGGGCTCGATCACGGTGGCGATCCGCAGACCTGCGTACTTGGCGTCGGACAGGATCGACGCGATGGGGTCGATGTACTGGGACTTGTACTTGTCGAGGTCGTTGGGTCCCAGTTCGCCGTTGGACGCCAGGGCGGCGCAGTCGCGGCCGGGCAGGTCGTAGATGACGAGCTGGACGACGAGATCGCCGGAGCCCTTCTGCCTCAGCGCCTCGTCGAGGTGGGCGCGCAGGCTCATGCCTCCGCTCACACCGTTGATGGCGGCGATGCGGTCCAGCCAGACGGCGGTGGGCTGGTTGGCGATGCGGCTGCCGCCCGGTTCAGCGGCCGCCTTCGCTGACCACTCGGGGTTCACGTACACCTTGGCACCGGTGTAGGGGTTGTCGGCACGGCTGCCGGTGTCGCCACCTCCACCGCCGCCTCCGGTGCCACCACCCGTACCGCCGCCGCTCCCGCCTCCGGTGCCGCCACCGTTGTCGACGTTGCAGGCGACGCCGTCGAGCGTGAACGTGGCGGGCACGCTGTTGGTGCCGCTGTAGGAGCCGTTGAACCCGAAGCTGACCGAACCTCCGCTCGCGAGAGATCCGTTGTAGCTCTCATTGGCGGCGGTGACGTCGGCACCGCTCTGGCTGAGCTTCGTGTTCCAGGCGTTCGTGACCTTCTGGTTGCCGGCATACGACCACTTCACGGCCCAACTCGACTTGGCGGCCGCGTTGTTGATGATGGTCACGGCGGCGGTGAAGCCGGTGTCCCACTGACTCTGCACCTTGTAGTCGACGGTGCAGGGGATGGACGAGATGGCGGCGCCGGCCTGGCCGACGAGGAACGCCGACCCCGTCGTCCCGGCGACCAGCGCCACGGCGACGAGCAGCGTTGTCCTGGTGTGACTCATGTGCGGGTGCTTCCTTCTCTCGTGGGGGACTTACGGACGAAGAGCGCGCGAACGATCGCGCGAACCCCTGCCCGGGGCACGCGTGACGTTGCGGTGATCGGTGAGCTGGTACGTCCGGCATCGCCTCGAAGACACCGCCGTCCGGTCGGCGTTTCGAGGCCTCCGTCGTACTGGGAGGGGACGTCCAGTCAGGTTCAGGGGCGCCCGGTCGTGCGCGCAGGCGCCGACCGACGACTGGGGTTCCCTACGGTTCGAGGCGGGACTTCATGCCCTGCGTCTCGTGGCGGGCCACCGGGACACCGGCGGCATCGGCCGCCGTTCGGGGTTTCGTTCCCGGCCTTGGTGACCGGCACGGTGCGGAGAATGCGCGGCGCTCGCGAAGTACGGCGGGGCGTTCGCGGATCGGTCGACGGCGCTGTCTCGGAGTGAGCACCTGGTGGAACAGTGCGCGAGAGCGCGTCGCTGACTAAAAGTACCGAATGCGGGGGGTGTCGCATGAGCGAGTCCTTACAGCTTGGCGCGCCGCTACGGACGCGTCACTGATGGAACCGCTCCCACTGGTGGGGAGGAAGTTAGCGTCAACTGACGAGGTTTCATAGGGTCCTTGCGAAACTTTTCGCCGGATCGGCTCAGTTCGAACTTTGAACGCCCGGCATCTTGACCGTGCCCGCCTTCATCCCCACGATGGGAGCGCTCCCACTGGATTCAGGCCTTGGCATCTCTCCGTGAGTCGCGTGACGCAAGGAGGAACAGCACATGGATCCCGGACGCAAACGAAGAGCCGTACGCCGGCTCTGGACCGCCGTCGCCGCCGCGTTCGCCCTACCGTTGACGATGCTCACCACCGGCACGACCACCGCGAACGCGGCGACCGTGCAGTGCAGCGTCGACTACAAGACCAATGACTGGGGTTCCGGCTTCACCGCCGAGCTCACCCTCACCAACCGCGGCACGGCCGCCATCGACGGCTGGACCCTGACCTACGGCTACGCGGGCAACCAGAAGCTCAGCAACGGCTGGAACGGCATCTGGTCGCAGTCCGGTCGGTCGATCACCGTGCAGAACGCCTCCTACAACGGCACCGTCGCCGCGGGCGCCGCGGTCTCGACCGGCGCGCAGTTCAGCTACAGCGGGACGAACACCGCACCCACCTCGTTCGCGTTCAACGGCACCACCTGCGCCGGCGCCCATCAGCCACCGATCACGGTGCTGACCAGCCCGAGCGCGGGCGCGATCTACACGCAGGGGGCCGCGATCCCGCTCGCGGCGACCGCGGCGGCGGCCGACAACGCGACGATCAGCAAGGTGGAGTTCTACGACGACACCACGCTGCTCGCCACCGACACGAGCGCGCCCTACGCGTACTCGGCCTCTGGTTTGACCGTGGGCAGTCACTCCCTGCTGGCGAAGGCGTACGACAGTCTGGGCGCGTCCGCGGAATCCACGCCGGTCGGCATCACCGTCGCCGCGGGTCCTGCCATCGTGGCCTCGACCTCCCAACTCGCCGTCCAGCAGGGCAAGACGGCGACGTACGACGTGAAGCTCTCGACCCAGCCGTCGGCGAACGTGACCGTGACGACCGCCCGGACCGGCGGCAACTCGGGACTGTCGGTCACCGGCGGGGCCTCGCTCACCTTCACCCAGTCGAACTGGAACACCGCGCAGAAGGTGACCGTCACGGCGGACTCCTCCGGCACGGGGGCGGCGACCTTCGAGTCGACGGCCGCAGGGCTCGCCAAGGCCACGGTGACGGTCACCCAGATCGCGGCGACGGGCACGTACAACGCCCGCTTCCTGGATCTGTACGGCAAGATCACCAACCCGGCCAACGGCTACTTCTCCCCCGAGGGCATCCCCTACCACTCGGTGGAGACCTTGATCGTCGAGGCCCCGGACCAGGGCCACGAGACCACGTCGGAGGCGTACAGCTACCTCCTGTGGCTCCAGGCCATGTACGGCAAGGTCACCGGTGACTGGACCAAGTTCAACGGCGCCTGGGACATCATGGAGAAGTACATGATCCCCACCCACGCCGACCAGCCCACCAACTCCTTCTACAACGCCTCCAAGCCGGCCACCTACGCGCCCGAGGAGGACACGCCGAACCAGTACCCGACCGCGCTCGACTCCTCCGTGCCCGTAGGCTCGGACCCGCTGGCCGGTGAACTGAAATCGGCCTACAACACCGACGACGTCTACGGCATGCACTGGATCCAGGACGTCGACAACACCTACGGGTTCGGCAACACCCCGGGCGGCAAGTGCGAGGCCGGCCCGACGGAGACCGGACCGTCCTACCTCAACACCTTCCAGCGCGGCCCGCAGGAATCGGTGTGGGAGACGGTGCCGCAGCCGACCTGCGACGCCTTCAAGTACGGCGGAACCAACGGGTACCTGGACCTCTTCACCGGTGACTCCTCGTACGCCAAGCAGTGGAAGTACACGGACGCCCCGGACGCCGACGCGCGCGCCGTCCAGGCCGCGTACTGGGCCGACACCTGGGCGAAGCAGCAGGGCAAGGGCAGCGATGTCTCCACGACCGTCGGCAAGGCCGCGAAGATGGGCGACTACCTGCGCTACGCCATGTACGACAAGTACTTCAAGAAAATCGGCAACTGTGTCGGCCCGGCCACCTGCCCGGCCGGCACCGGCAAGGACGCCTCGCACTACCTGCTCTCCTGGTACTACGCCTGGGGCGGCTCCAACGACACCAGCGGTGGTTGGGCCTGGCGGATCGGGTCGAGCTACGCCCACAGCGGCTACCAGAACCCGCTCGCCGCGTACGCGCTCAGCGCCGACGCCGACCTGAAGCCCAAGTCGTCGACCGGCGCGGCCGACTGGGGCAAGTCTCTCCAGCGGCAACTGGAGTTCTACCGCTGGCTCCAGTCGGACGAGGGCGCCATCGCCGGCGGCTCGACCAACAGCTGGGCGGGCCGGTACGCGAGTCCGCCGGCCGGGACGTCGACGTTCTACGGCATGTACTACGACCAGCAGCCCGTCTACCACGACCCGCCGTCCAACCAGTGGTTCGGCTTCCAGGCGTGGTCCATGGAGCGGGTCGCGGAGTACTACCAGCAGACGGGGAACGCCAGCGCGAAAGCGGTCCTCGACAAGTGGGTGGCGTGGGCGCTGTCCAAGACCACGATCAACCCGGACGGCACGTATCTGATCCCCTCGACGCTGCAGTGGTCGGGGCAGCCCGACACCTGGAACGCGTCAAGTCCCGGTGCCAATGCGGGACTTCACGTCACCGTCGCCGACTACACCAACGACGTCGGCGTGGCCGCCGCGTACGCCAAGACCCTGACGTACTACGGCGCCAAGTCCGGTGACGCGAAGGCGAAGTCGACAGCGAAGGCGCTGCTGGACGGGATGTGGGGCAACTACCAGGACAGCCTCGGTATCGCCGTTCCGGAGACCCGCACCGACTACAGCCGGTTCAACGACCCGGTCTACGTGCCCAGCGGCTGGACCGGCAAGATGCCGAACGGCGAAGCGATCAACTCGTCCTCGACGTTCGCCTCCATCCGGGCCTTCTACAAGAACGACCCGGCCTGGTCGAAGGTCGAGGCCTATCTCAAGGGCGGCGCCGCGCCCGTCTTCACCTACCACCGATTCTGGGCCCAGGCGGACATCGCCCTGGCCATGGGCTCGTACGCGGAGCTGCTTGAGCAGCCCCCCGCCGGCGCTCCGCGTACGGACCCCGTCACCTGACGACGGGGTCACCGGCCGGGCGGCCCCTCCCGCGCAGGGGACTGCCCGGCCATCCCAGGACAAGCTCGGGCCACCCACAAATCGGGAGCGCTCCCAATCCATGAAGGCAGGCCAACCCCGCCTGCAACTATGCCAGCGGTGAATTCGTGTGCTCGTCCCCCTCCGGCCGGTAAGATCGGTGATCTCTTGGGGGAGGTGGTCATGGGCAGGCGACGCCCGGGGGCACCGACGCTGGAAGAGGTGGCCGCCCACGCGCGGGTGGGGCGGGGCACGGTCTCCCGCGTCATCAACAACGCGGCGGGCGTGAAGGATTCGACGCGCCGGGCGGTTCAGCAGGCCATCGAGGAACTGGGTTACGTGCCCAATCTCGCGGCCCGTTCCCTGGCGGGCCGGCGGGCCGACGCCGTCGCCCTGGTCATGACGGAGCCGGACTGGCGGCAGTTCGCCGAACCCTTCTTCTCCGAGATCGTCAACTCGCTCGGGAACGCGCTGACAGACACCGGAATGCAACTGCTGCTGACCCTGGTCCGCTCGGACACCGAGCGGCAGCGCTTCCTCGAGTACGCGCGCGGCGGCCGGGTGGACGGTGTCCTGCTGATGTCCGTGCACGCCGACGACCCCCTGCCGGACATGCTCGCCGAGGCCCGGCTGCCGACCGTGCTGCTGGGGCGCCGTTCCGGAGAGGAGTACGTCAGCTACGTCGACGCGGACAACATCGGCGGCGCACGCAGCGCCGTCTCCCATCTCGTCCAACGAGGCCGCAGAGTCATCGCCACCATCACGGGGCCGCTCGACCTGTACGCCGCCCAGTGCCGGCTGCGCGGCTACGAGGAAGCACTCAAGCTCGCGGGGCTGAAGAGCGAGCCGACCCTTGCCGCCGAAAGCGACTTCACGGCGGACAGCGGGCGCCGCGCCATGGCCGAGCTCATCGATCGGCATCCGGACATCGACGGCGTCCTCGCCGCGTCGGACACCACGGCAGCGGGCGCTCTGGAGGCCCTGCGCGCGGCCGGACGCCGGGTACCCGAGGACGTCGCCGTCATCGGCTTCGACGACTTTCCGCTGGCCCAGCAGACCGAACCACGACTGACGACGGTGCGTCAGCCGATCGAGGAGATCGGGCGGGCCATGATCCGGCTGCTCCTGGAGGAGATGGAGGAGGGCGCCGTGGCCTGGCGTCACGTCATCCTCCGTACCGAGCTCGTGGTTCGCGACTCCACCTGACGTCCGTCGCCACATCCGCAGGGGAAAGCACCGCAGGCCGGCGCGCCGTGTCTCGTCCCCGCGTCCGACCTGCACCTCCGAAATCGCTTCAACGGGTTCATGCCCACAGTCTTGTCATGGACCTGGACCATCCCTACAGTCCTGCCGAGCCAAGGTTTGGGAGCGCTCCCATTCAGATAGTCGCGGGAGCACCACCCCACTACCCCCCATCCCTCTGAAGAGGATCCGCATGCGTCCTTCACCGCACCATGCCCGCAGCGCGCGTGGCCTGCTCGGCGCGCTGCTCACCTCGCTCGTCTCGCTGGCCGCGCTTCTGACCACGGCGTCGGCGGCACAGGCCGACACCACGATCTGCCAGCCCTTCGGTACTACGACCATCCAGGGCCGGTACGTGGTCCAGAACAACCGCTGGGGCACCAGTGCCGCCCAGTGCATCACCGCGACGGACTCGGGGTTCAGGATCGCCCAGGCCGACGGGTCCGTCCCCACGAACGGCGCTCCGAAGTCGTATCCGTCCGTCTACAACGGCTGCCACTACACCAACTGCTCGCCGGGTACCAACCTTCCCGCCCAGCTCAGCGCTGTCTCCACCGCACCTTCGAGCATCTCCTACAGCTATGTGAACGACGCGGTGTACGACGCCGCGTACGACATCTGGCTCGACCCCACGCCACGCACAGACGGCGTCAACAGGACCGAGATCATGATCTGGTTCAACAAGGTCGGATCCATCCAGCCGATCGGCTCCCCGGTCGGCAACGCCAGCGTGGGCGGGCGCGACTGGCAGGTGTGGTCCGGCAACAACGGCTCGAACGACGTGCTGTCGTTCGTCGCACCGTCGGCGGTCAGCAGCTGGTCCTTCGACGTCATGGACTTCGCCCGGCAGGCCGTGTCGCGCGGACTGGCCCAGAACAACTGGTATCTGACGAGTGTTCAGGCCGGGTTCGAGCCCTGGCAGAACGGCGCCGGTCTCGCCGTGAACTCGTTCTCCTCCGCCGTGAACACCGGTTCCTCCGGTGGTGGCAACCCCGGCGGCTCCACGGCCTGCAAGGTGGCGTACGCGACGAACGTCTGGCAGGGCGGCTTCACCGCCGACGTCACCATCACCAACACCGGCTCCTCCCCCGTCAGCGGCTGGCAGCTCGCGTTCACCCTCCCCTCCGGGCAACGGATCACCAACGCCTGGAACGCGAACCTGTCCTCGTCCTCGGGAGCCGTCACAGCGAGCAACGTGAGCCACAACGCCCAGATCGCGGCCGGCGGCCAGGTGTCGTTCGGGTTCCAGGGCACAACCGACGGAGCCTTCGCCAAGCCCTCCGGCTACAACCTGAACGGGACGGCCTGCACCGCCGTCTGACACACGTTCACTCTCCGGGGCTCGCCTGTCCGCCGCACGGACCGGCGGGCCCTGGAAGCCTGATGGGAACCGCACGCTGACTCAGATCGGACACCCCATGGGAGAGGGCTGGTTGTGCGCGCCACTCGGAGGTTAGGGTCTTGGTAAGCGATCGCTTAGCTCTTCGGGAGCAGCGCGGTCGGCGGCGCCGGGAGAGGCAGGGAGTCTGATGGCGGTCATCGACGCATGGATGCAGCACCCCACCCTCCGTCACTCCAACCACGAGATGTTCGAGTCGTTGCGCCGGTGGACGGGCGGAGGTCTGCTGGAGGAGCCGTTGCCGGTGAAGGCCACGGTGGCCGCGATGGCCGCGGCGGACGTTGAGATCGGCCTGTCGGCGGCCTGGTACGGACCTCAGGGGCCATTGATCAGCAACGATGAGGTGGCCGAGTTCGTCGTCCAGTCCCAAGGGCGGCTGCGCGGGGTGGCCGGCGCGAACCTCACCCGCCCGGTCCGGGCGGTACGGGAACTCCGCCGTGCCGTGGAGGAACTCGGCTTCGTGGCCCTGCGCATCGTGCCCTGGCTGTGGCAACTCCCGCCCACCGACCGGCTGTACGCCGCCTGCGTCGACCTCGGCATCCCCTTCTGCACCCAGGTCGGGCACACCGGCCCGCTGCGGCCCTCCGAAACCGGCCGACCCATCCCCTACATCGACCAAGTCGCGCTGGACTTCCTCGAGTTGACCATCGTGTGCGGGCACATCGGGTATCCGTGGACCACGGAGATGATCGCGGTGGCCGACAAGCACGCCAACGTGTACATCGACACCAGCGCCCCTCCTGTTCGACATCGCCGCACGTGCCGCGCTGAGTCTGGACAACGCCCGCCGATACACCCGTGAGCATCGGGCCGCGGTCGCGTTGCAACAGCGGTTGCTGCCCAGGGCCGTCACGCGGACGACGACGGCGGAGTCGGCCGGCCGCTACGTACCCGCGGGCGGTGGGGCGGACATCAGCGGCGACTGGTTCGACGTGGTCCCGCTGCCGTCCCTGCGGGTGGCGTTCGTCGTCGGCGACGTCACGGGGCACGGACTGCACGCCGCTGCCACCATGGGCCGCTTGCGGACCGCGATCCACACTCTGGCCGACCTGGAGTTCCCACCCGGCGAGTTCCTCAGCCATCTCGACGATCTCGTCCAGCAACTCGCCGACGAAGTAGACCCTCAGCTCAAGGACTCCATCGGCGCCACCTGTCTGTACGCGCTGTACGACCCGGTCACCGGCGCCTGTTCCGTCGCCTCCGCGGGGCATCCGCCCCCTGCCGTGATCCGGCCCGACGGAACGGGCCGCCCGATCACAGTCTCCCCGGGGCCGCCGCTCGGAGTGGGCGGCATGCCTTTCGAGGAGACCGCGGTCGACCTGGAACCTGACGGCACGCTGGCGCTTTACACCGACGGCCTGGTCCGTGCCCAGTCCGACGACATCGACCGGGGCACCCAAGACCTTCTGGACCGGCTTTCGTCGCTGTGCCGCCAAGACGGGACGTTGAAGGACATCGGCCAGACTGTGCTGGACGAGCTCACCGAGACGCCGTCCCGTGACGACATGGCGCTCCTCCTGGCCCGCACCCGGAGGATCCCCGCGTCCGCCATCGCCGACTGGACCTTTCCCGACGATCCCGCCGTGGTCACCGACGCGCGCAAGGCCGTCACCGCACAACTGGCCGCGTGGGAGCTCGACCACATGGCCTTCAGCACCGAACTGATCGTCAGTGAGCTGGTCACCAACGCGATTCGCTACGCGGGCGGCACCATCGGCCTGCGCCTGTTCCACGACGACGCGACGCTGGTGTGCGAGGTCACCGACAGCAGCAACACCCAGCCCCGGCTACGGCGGGCGCGCGCCGGCGACGAGGGTGGCCGCGGCCTGTTCCTGGTGGCCCAGCTCTCCAAACGGTGGGGAAGCCGCTACCACCAGACAGGCAAGACCATCTGGGCGGAAGAATCGATCACGGCCCTTCCGACACCAGAAGCCGCCTTTGTCGCATTGTGGGACAACGCGACCCTGTAGGCCGCGTTCGCCGCATGCCGGCAGGAGAGACGCTCGCTCAGCAGCCGGTCCCTGCCCGGGGCTAGGTCGGTTCCAGCGATGACGAGGGCAGGTCTCCGGTCGCGTTCAAACGGTCTGACATCTCACGCGCCACAGACTGCAGTTGCTGCACCAACTCCGCGTCCTGAGCCGGATCCAGCTTGCCCAGACACATCATGGCCGCCAGCGGACGCCCACCCGAATCCACCACCGGAACAGCGATCCCCCGCCCGGTGTCGAACCTCTCGAAATTGTCGACCGCGTACCCCTGCGCCCGGATCTCCTCGAACTCACGCCGCATCCGGTCGAGATCGGTGATCGTGTTCCGGGTGAAACGCCGCCACTCCTCGGTCCCGACGGCATCACGGACCTCGTCCTCCGGCAGGTACGCCAGCAACAGCTTCCCGTCGGCCATCGCATGAGCAGGCTGCGGGTGCCCCGGCTCGAACTCGATGAGCTCCGTGTTCACACCGGCCGAACGCGCCAACTGCACCGTCTTGCCACCGACGAGCGTGCTCAGCACCGCGTCATGACCGGACCACTGAGCGACCCGCGCCAGATGCCCGCGGCTGTCCTGCACGACAGGGTTGCTGACCAGCGCAACACTGCCGATGCCCACAGCGCCCATCCCCAGCCGATACTTGCTGGTCCGCGAGTTCTGCTCCACCCACCCCACACTGACCAACGTCGCCAGCAACCGGTGAACACTGCCCGGAGACAGCCCCACGAACTTCGCCAACTCCACTATGCCCAAAGGGTACGGATGCTCGGTCAGCGCCGTCATGATGCGAGCCGCCCGCTGAACCGCCCGCACATGCCCGACATCCCGACCCTCGCCGGGCGAACCAGCCGAAGACGAGCCTTCTTCCTTCACATGACCTCCGATCCACCACAGGATACTGATCCGGCGCCGCCCTCATAGCACCTGGTGCGGACCATCGTGTCCTGGATCGGTTCCTCGTCGAAGAGCCGCCTTGTCGCGCCCACCTCCACGTGACGATCCCCCGCCACCCTTGACGGCCATGAAACACGTCACTAATCTTTTTGGAATCAGATTCCGGCAGATGGAATACAGACATGTCACCGCAAAGTGAACGAGTCGCCAACTTCTCAGCCTCCAGGACCATCGACCCGAGCGAGTTCCGCACCGTGCTCGGCCATCTCCCCACGGGGGTGGTGGTGCTCGCAGCCGACACCCCCGGTCAGCCCGTGGGGATGGCCGCCAACTCGATCACCTCCGTCTCGCTCGACCCGCCCCTGATCGCCGTGTGTGCCGCTCGCACGTCGAGCACCTGGCCACAGATCCGACGCGAGCAGCGCTTCTGCGTCAGCGTGCTGGCATCGCATCACGAACAGATCTCACGGCAGTTCTCGCGAGCCGGCACGGACCGGTTCGCCGGAATCAGCTGGCACCACCGCGACACCGGGCCGGCGCTCGACGACGCGATCGCCTGGCTCGACTGCGAGCTGGTCACCGAGCACGACGCCGGCGACCACACCATCGCCGTCGCACGGGTGCTGGATCTCGCCTCCGCCCGGGACGGACGGGCCCTGGTCTTCTTCCGAGGCCAGTACGGCCGGTTCGTCCCCACCGACTTCGACCAACCCCGAAGGGACAACGCGTGAAGCTCCTGTTCTTCAACGACTTCCGGCTCGGCGTCTTCGACGGCGACTCCGTCGTCGACGTAAGCGGCGCTGTCGCCGATCTGTCACCGGCTCACCCGCAGGAACTGCTGACGACCGTCATCACCCGGTGGTCGGAGTTCCAGGACAGGATCCGGGAGGCGGCCCAACAGGGCACCGGCGTCCCACTGGACTCCGTCCGCGTCCGCCCCCCGGTGCCGAGGCCGCTGAACATCGACTGCATGGCACGCAACTACATAGAAGGAGCCACCGAACGGCCCCCCATCAACGGTTTCGCCAAGACACCCCACTCGATCGTCGGGCACGGCGACCGGATGGTGCTTCCCGACATCCCCGCGACGGTATTCGAGGGCGAGGCCGAGCTCGCCGTCGTCATCGGGCGACGAGCCCACAATGTCTCCGTCGACGAAGCGATGACCTACGTCTTCGGGTACACCAACCTCATCGACGGTTCCGCCCGAGGCATCCCGCCCCGCCAGAACGCCTTCTATCAGATGAAGTCCCGGGAGACCTTCTGCCCGATCGGTCCCTTCCTGGTGACCGCCGACGAGGTGCCGGACCCGCAGAACCTGCCGGTGCGCCTGTGGACCAACGGCAGACTGATGCAGGACTTCAACACCGACGACATGGCCTACAGCATCGCCGAGTCGATCGCGTTCGTCTCCTCGCTGCACACCCTCGAACCCGGTGACCTGGTGGCCACCGGAACCACCCATGGCGGCCTGCACCCGCTCATGGACGGTGACCTCGTCGAACTGGAGGTCGGCAACCTTGGCCGGCTGCGCATCGACGTCCAGGACGACCTCAAGCGCACCTGGAAGCGCGAGACGCGTCACGACCGTGCCCTGGCCGGCCTCCAAGGCACTCCGCCACAGCTCAGCGGCAAGTACACGCCCGTAACGGTCCAGGCCTGAAGTGCGCGTACTGCACGTCACTGACGTCTCCGGAGCCGCGGATGTGTGTCAGGTGCTTCTCCCCTACCGCGATGCCAGGGACAAGGGTCCGTACGACGTCATCCCGGCATCGCGCTTCTGGCTCGCCCGGCTTCGGGCGGACAACATGCCCGCGCTGCCGGCACTCGGCTGCCACCTGGTCGTGGTGCTGTCCGGCCACATCGAGCTGTCCGTCACCGGGCGTCCTGTCACCGAACTCGGTCCCGGCGACGTCGTGTGCTTCGATGTCGACAGCGTCAGTCTCACGTGGCCGGACGACGCCTGGCTGTTCTTCGTCGCCACTCCGGGATGGGTGCCGGAACCAGGGCTCATCGAGGTCAGCTCCGACCAGGACCCTCGGCCCGGCCGCCCCCTTCTGACGTGGATATACGACGACGGCGGGCGCTCACGCTCCGAGCCCTTGCGGTGGCCGTGGTCCCTCGGTTCGGTACCGCCGGTCGACAAGTGGCCGGCGTCGATCGGAGCCTTTGTCACCCGACGCGACTACGGACTGGACGGCCACACTCCGGGCGTGTGGCACAACGGTCCGCGCCGGCAGTTCGGCATCACCCTGAACGGAAGCGGTGAGAACGAGACCGGCGACGGCACCCTCACCCACCCGGTGACCGGTGACGTCGCGCTCATCGCCGACGTGACCGGAGCCGGCCATGTCACCCGGGGCCGCGGAGACCGATGGATGATGTTCGTGACAGTCGCTCCCGGCGACCTGAGCGAACTCGCCCCGGAAGCCTGAACGCCCCCGCACCATCGAGGCACCGGTCGGCCGTCTCACGCGCCAGCGACCGCACAGCGCCGACGCGTCGGCCACCTCACCACGAGCCGCCCCGACGAGACACGTCACCACCTGGGACAGCCGGGCTGCTCGGGAAGACACCGGAGCCGTGTCACACCCAACAGATGATGTGACACGGCTCCGGTGTCGAGAAGCATCGCCTGCATGCGGTGACGCTGTCCGACGGGTCACGACTCTGCCCCCGCTGAGCCTGGTCGATGCGCTCGGGGGGACAGACAACTTGCGGTTCGCAGAGGACGGCGGTCCGAGCTAAACCCCCTCACGGCTGTCGGCGAGCTGCGGGGCGACGATCACCGGAGTCGCGGTGGCGCCGAGCACGAAGGCGAGGTCGACGCGCGCAGCCAGTTCGACCAACCGCAGCCCCCGCGCGGTCACGTCCAGCACACCGAGATCGGTGATGATCCGGTCGACCACTCCTCGCCCGGTGAGGGGGAGGGTGCACCGGGGCAGCAGCTTGGGCGAACCGTCCTTGGCCACGTGCTCCATGAGGACGATGACGCGACCGGCGCCGTTC
This sequence comes from Streptomyces sp. NPDC001100, assembly GCF_053598575.1. Classification (NCBI taxonomy): domain Bacteria; kingdom Bacillati; phylum Actinomycetota; class Actinomycetes; order Kitasatosporales; family Streptomycetaceae; genus Streptomyces; species Streptomyces sp. NPDC001100. Next base: position 41,111 of record NZ_JBSFKO010000024.1, on the reverse strand, counting down.
ACCAGGTCCATCGCCCCGCCCATCCCCTTCACCATGAGGCCCGGGACCATCCAGTTGGCGAGATCTCCGGTGGCCGAGACCTGCATTCCGCCAAGGATCGTGGTGTCCACGTGGCCCCCGCGGATCATGGCGAACGACATCGAGGAGGAGAAGAACGCCGCGCCCGGCAACGTCGTCACCTGCTCGGTGCCGGCGTTGATCACTTCCGGGTCGCCCTGACCGTGCTCGGGATACGGCCCGACGGCCAGGACGCCGTTCTCGCTGTGGACGACCACATGGACACCCGGCTCCAGGAACTGGGGTACCTGGGTGGGCAGTCCGATGCCGAGGTTGACGCATTCGCCGTCGCGCAGCTCCTGCGCGGCCCGCGCGGCCATCTCCTGACGCGTCCAGCCGATCCTCACTCGGTCCTCCCGGCGTCCGCGGCGATCACGGTCTGGACGAAGACACCCGGAAGGTGCACCGCGTCAGGATCGATCTCGCCGGCTTCCACCACCCGTTCCGCCTCGACGACCGTGACGCGCCCTGCCATCGCCACGTCCGGATTGAAGTTCATCGCCGCCGCATGGAAGACGGCGTTGCCATGACGGTCCGCGACCGCCGCCCTGACGAAGGCGTAGTCGGTGACGATGCTCTCCTCCAGAACGCAGTCCCTGGCACGACCCCTCACCGTGAAGGTGCGGACCTCCTTCGGCGGCGACGCGACGGCGACCACGCCGTCTGCGCCGTAGCGCCGAGGGAGTCCTCCCTCGGCCACCACCGTGCCCACTCCGGTCGGAGTGAAGAAGGCCGCGATCCCCGCACCGCCGGCCCGCAGGCGCTCGGCCAGCGTGCCCTGGGGCGTCAGTTCGACCTCGATCTCGCCGGCCAGGTACTGGCGGGCGAACTCCAGGTTCTGACCGAAGTAGGACGCGATGACCTTGCTGATGCGGTGCTCCTGGAGCAGCCGCACCAGCCCGACGCCGTTGACGCCACAGTTGTTGGTCACGACGGTGAGGTCCTTGGCGCCCTGGTCGAGGAGCGCCGCCACCAGCTTCCAGGGGACCCCTGCCGTCCCGAACCCGCCCACCGCGATGCTGGCTCCGTCAGCTATGTCCCGGACAGCCGCGGCGGCGCTCTCGACTACTTTGTCCACGACGTGCCCTGTCTCCTCATGCGGTCGTTCACCGCAGTACCAGTCCCCCGTCCGGGCAGATGGTCTGCCCGGTGAGGGCCTCGGCCTCCCGTGAGGCGAGGAAGCCCACGACTTCGGCCACGTCCTCGGGGACGAGTGTCCGTGGGAGTGCCTGTCGCGAGCGCACTCTCTCGGCCACCTCGGAACCGAGTCCGGGTTCGGACGCCGGTGGGGGTGTCATGCCTGGTGCGACGCAGTTGACGGTGATGCCGTCCGCGCCCAGGGAACGGGCCAGAGCCCGCGCGGCGCCGATCAGGGCGCCCTTGGTCATGACGTACGGCAGCATGTCCGGCACCGGCGGCGGGTCGAAGAACGTGTCCGACACGACCATCACGACCCGGCCGAAATGGTGCTCGGCCATGCTCGGCGTCAACTCCTGCAGAAGCCAGAGCGGAGCCTCGACGTTGACGGTCATCATCCGGCGCAGGAGTGCGGTGTCGAGGTCGAGGAGGGCCGCTCGCTCGAAGTTGACACCGGCATGGACCAGCACGTCACAGCGGCCGTACCGCTCCAGCACCGTGCGGGCTGCCGCACGGACCTGCTTCTCGTCCGCGAGATCGACGGCGTCGGGCCCGGCTCGATCCAGCACGACGACACGGTGGCCCCGTGCGATCAGCGCCTTGACGATCGCGCTGCCGATGAAACCGGCCCCTCCGGTGACGAGGGCGACGGGCGCCCCGCCGTCGGCCTCACCCATTGAACTTGGCGTCGAGACCCGCCAGCGCTCCATCGATGTCGGCCCCGATCCCGGCGCGTGCGGCGTCCTGCATCTGGTCGGGCACGTCGACTTCGATGGCGTACTCGACCTCGCTGCCGGCGCCGGACCCGGTGACCGTGAACGTCGCTTCGAGCTTCGTCATCGGCGTCTTCTGACCGGGGACGAGTCCGTAGGTGAGGGTGCGTGCCGCGTCGTCCTTGGCGGAGATCCGGTCGAACACCGAGTCTCCGCGGGTGAAGTTGACCAGGCGGTCGCCGTCGGGGCGCAGTTCGACCGAGGCGATGTGCGGCTGCCACGCGGCATAGCCACCGAAGTCACTCACGAACGCCCACACCTGGTCGGCCGGGGCCTTGAGCGCTACGGACTTGCTGACGTTGACAATGGCCATGGTGTTCTCTCTTTCCTAGTGAAGGGGTGTGCTTGGTCGGTGGGGTGCTAGCGCACCAGTTCAAGGGCCTTTGCCAGCCGGTTGCGGGCATCCGTCGGGGTGAGCATTTCCAGAGTCCCGGCCAACGGGCCGGACATGCCCTGCAGCCAACCGCCGGTGTGCAGGTCACCGGTGTCGACGGCCTCCCCGCCGACGCCGGCGATGAGCGCCCCGACGAGCGCCTTGGCGTCGGAGTCGTCCCCGGCCATGTACACGGCGTTGTCCTCGCCCGCCGCCGCTCCCAGACCCTTGACCAGGAACGGGATGGGCGTGGTGTTGAAGGCCTTGACCAGCCGGGCGCCGGGCACGAACTCGGCGACGACCTCGCTCGAGATGCGGTCCCCGATGTCGATGAGGCCGTCGGGGCCGGGCTTGCTGCGGTTGTTGGTGGTGTCGACCACCACCACGCCGGACCAGTCCTCGACCGCCGACACCGCCTCCGCGGTCCTGCCCCAGGGCGTGGCCAGAATGACGAGGTCACTTCCCTCCACGGCGCCGGGGACGTCGGCCGCACTGGCGTGCTCACCGAACTGGGCCGTCAGGGCGACCAGCGACTGCGGACCTCGCGAGTTCGCGAGCACGACGTCGTGGCCGGCCTCCACGAGCAGACCCGTGAGCGCCTGGCCCATTCGGCCGGCCCCGATGATTCCGATCCTCATTGCGTGTCTCCGTCTCGTTCCTTTTCACGATCAGCAGTGGGTGTCCACTCCTGTCCCCCGAGGTAGCTGGCCTGGATCACGCTGCGGTCCCGCCGTAGCACCGCGGCGTCATGGCTGTCGCTGCCGACGCCGTGGGCCATCAGGTAGGCCCGGTCGGAAATCTCCAGGGCGAGGTGCACGTGCTGCTCGACCAGCAGAACGGCGCAGCCGCTCTCGTCCGCGTAGGCCCGGATCACGGGCAGCAGCTGCTCGACGATCACGGGGGCCAATCCGAGACTGAGCTCGTCGAGCACCAGCAGCGAGGGTCTGCGGGCCAGCGCGCGTCCGACCGCGAGCATCTGCTGCTCGCCGCCGGACAGGACGCCCGCGCGCCGGTCGGCGATGGCCGGCAGTGCCGGGAAGTACCGGTAGGCCAAGTCCGCCTCCAGTCGTTCGCCGCGCGGCCCGAGCCTGAGGTGTTCGGCCACTGTCAGTCCCCTGAACAGGCCCCGGTCCTCCGGCACGTGCGCGATGGCGCAACGCGCTCGTGCGGCGGGGGTCAGTCCGGTCAGGTCCTGGCCGCGCATCGAGATCGAACCCGCCGAGACCTTCACCAGGCCGGAGAGCGCGCGCAACGTCGTGGTTTTGCCGGCCCCGTTGGGGCCCAGCAGGGCCACCACCTCGCCCTTGCCGACCTCCAGATGGACATCGCGAACGACGTCGACGCTGCCGTAACCCGCGGTCAGACCCTCGATGCGCAGTACTGGTTGGGTCATGATTCCTCCCCGACCTTGATGTCGTCAGAGGCCGCCGATCCCAGATAGGCGGAGATCACCCTGGGGTCACGGCGCACGTCCGCCGGGCGCCCGGTGGCGATGACCTGGCCGAACTCGAGGACGACCACGTGATCGCAGGTCGCGAACACGAGATTGATGTCGTGGTCGATGAGCAGCATCGGTGTGCCTTGATCACCGAGCCGTCGCAGGTGTTTACCGAGCTCCGCGCTCTCGTCGGTGTCCAGGCCGGCAGCCGGCTCGTCCAGCAGCACCACCTTCGGCTCACCGACGAAGGCCCGGGCCATACCGACCAGCTTTCGCTGCCCCTCCGAGAGCTCGCCCGGCATCGCATCGGCGAGGTCCACGATGCCGAGCGCCTCCAGGGCATGGCCCACCGGGGGCCTGGTCGCCTCGGCGTTGGTCAGCAGCTCACGGATCGTCGTCCACAACGCCGGCCGACGGGCGGCGACAGCCAGGTTCTCCGCCACCGTGAGGGGGTCGAAGAGCTCCACGGCCTGCCACGTCCGGCCGAGGCCCGCCTGCACCCGGGCGTGCGGGCGCATCCGCCCGATGTCGCGGCCGGCCACCTCGACGCTGCCCATGCACCGCGCGAAACCGGTCACGGCGTCGATGAACGTGGTCTTCCCCGCCCCGTTGGGGCCGATCAGTCCCACGATCTGGCCGGGACGCACCTCGATGTCGACGCCGGAGAGCGCCCGCACCCCGCCGTACCGGACACTGATACCGCGTGCGGACAGCACAGGACTCGGCATCCTCACACACCTCCCTGCGGCTTGGCGCCCACCGCGGTCAACGCCTTGCCGGCTCGTGCTGCACGCGCACGTCGCTCCCGCTTCGCAGCCGAGGCGACCAACAGCCCGTCGGGGCAGAACCGCAGCTGGATGAGCAGACCGGCTCCGATGATGAGCTGCATGTAGATGGAGACCCGGCTCTCCGGCAGCACCCAGGTCTGGAGGATGAGTGGGATCACCGCTCCGGCGGCGCCGAATCCGGCCAGCACTCCGCCCTGGACCAGCGTCACTCCCAGGACGTAGACACTCGCGACCAGGGAGAGGGCGCTCATGGTGCCGTAGCTGTTCGCCGACACCGTGCGGAAGTCGTAGGCATACATCACGCCGGCGACGCTGGCCAGGAAGGACGCGATGGCGAAGCCCTGGATCTTGACGGCTCGCACGTTGACGCCCGCCGCCGCGGCGGCCCGTTCGTTCGAGCGCACGGCCAGCATGCGGCGGCCCAGGTCTCCCCTGCGCAGATTCGCCACGAACAGGTAGAGCACCACGGTCACCACCAGTGCCAGCAGGCCGAAGACCGGACTGGGCAGTGACCCGTCCAGACCACGGAAGGAGGCATCGGCACCGAGGTTGAGGCCGAAGAGCTTCGGTGACTCGACAGGAGCCCCTGTCTGGCCACCACCCCAGTCCGGGTTGGCGAAGATGAACTGCTCGATCGCGATCGCGGCAGCCAGCGTCACCACGACCAGCGTCACTCCCCGCACTCTCAGCGCACTGGCGCCGATGAGCACCCCGAGCACGGTCGCCGCGGCGATCGCCAGGATCGGGGCCAGCGGAAAGCCGATACCGTACGCGGCCTCAAGGTGCGAGAGCACGAATCCGGCGACTCCGGCCAGCGCCAACTGGACCACCGACAGCTGACCGACGTAGCCCATGATCACAACGAAGGAGAGACACAGGACGGTGGCCACCAGACCGGTCGCGACGGCCTGCCGGAAGTCGGAGGGGAGCACCACGAGGGCCACGGCGCACGCGATGGCCACCGGGGCGACCCGCGCGGCGAGCCGGTCCTGGTCGGGCACCATCGGCAGGGACCGTTCCACCAGGTCGCCGCGGAGGGGAAGGCTGGAGCCCCGCCACCAAAGGGCGATGACGATGAGGAGGAACTCGACCACCTGCTGCACGCCCGGGATGGCGGAGCCGTTCTGGGTGGGGAACCACGACTCGTTGGACGCCTGGTAGAGCAGTGACTCGCTGATCCCGATGAGCAGGCTGACGGCACACGCGACACCGAACGAGGTGAAGCGCGCGAACAGTGCCGCGGCCAGCGCCGGGATGATCAGCAGGGGCAGTGTCGTGGCGCTGAGTCCGACGATCGACGCGGCCAGCACTCCCACGAACCCGGTGGCCACATGTCCGAGGACGGAGTTGCCCAGCGAGATGACGTTCGGCGACAGTCCGGCCAGGGCGGCCGACCTCTCGCTCTCCGAGGCAGCCCGCGTGGCGAGCCCGAACCGGGTGAAGCGGTAGAGAGCGGCAAGACCGCCCGCCAGCACCACCACGATGCCGGCCAGGATGAACTGCGCTTCGGGCACCGCCACACCGAAGACGGACACCACGTCGCCGGTGAGCACCGACGGGCTGTTCCGGGGCGCGCTGCCGAAGGTCAGCAGGACCAACGCCTGAGTCAGCAGCAGCACACCCAACGACGCCACGAGCTTGGCCAGCGGGGAGGCGCTGCGCAGTGGTCTGACGGCGACCAACTCCACGACCACGGCGTAGAGGGCCATGAACAGCAGTGTCAGAACGATGGCCGGGACGGTCTGCAGCGCGAACCCGAAGAACCCGGTGCGCAGCGCCCAGAACACATAGCCGGCGACCATGACCGTCGCGCCCGCGGCCAGGTTGATCGTTCCGCTGCCGCGCCAGCCGAGCACCACACCCAGCGCGATGCCGGCGATGACCGCGCCCGAACCGAGCCCCAGCAGCGCGAAAAGAACAAGTGTCTCCATGAGCTTTCTCCTTCGGCCGTGCCGCCGGCTCAGACGAGTCCGTCGGCCTTCAGACCGAAGTGCTCCTTGGCCAGCGCGGTGGCGAAGGTCTCCCACTGCAGCCCGACGTTGGTCCGTGCCGTGGAGATGTCCCGGTAGTACCGCTGCATGCGCGAGCCGTTGCGCCCTCCCTCACTGGTTCCGGAGGTGCGGAACAACAGCTCGACCGCTTCCCAGGCGAGGTTGACCGCGTGGTGGGTGCTGGCGTGGATCCGCATCAGCTGCTCCGGGGCGAACCCCTTGTCGCCGGCAACGGCCTCCCGGCAGAGCCCCATGTAGAACTCGCTGCTGCGCAGAAGGACGTCCTCCGCCGCGCTGGCCTTGCCGCTGGCCACACCCCAGTGGCGCTGGTAGTCGGCCGTCTGGAACCGCGGGACGCCGTGTGGTCCGGGGGTCTTCTTGGCGCGGATGATCCGCTCGTACTCGTCCAGCGCCGCGTAGGCACAGCCCACCAGCACCGACGTGATCTCCAGTTGCAGGTAGCCCATGGAGTGGCCGGCGTACATGGGATTCCCGTGCAGCCGGTAACCGGGGGTCGCCGGCTTCCCGCCGAACCCCAGCGGGTTTCCGCGGACGACGAACTCGTCGGGGACCACCGCTCCGTCGACCTGGATGCTGTTGGATCCGCTCCCCCGCATCCCGAAGGAGCGGTGCCGCCAGTCGTCCATCAGCGTCCAGTCCGCGCGCGGCACCAACGCCAGCCCCTGGCCGCCGGCCGGACCGTCACCCTCGTCGAGGCGGACCGCGAGCATCGCGTGGGTGGAGTACGGCGATCCCGAGCAGTAGTCCCAGGTCCCCGATATCCGCCACGCGCCCTGCTCGGTTCGGGTGGCCGTGCCCATCGGGATGCCGCGCATGGGTGCGGCGAAGTCCCCGTCGGGTCCTATGGCACCGGCCTGGGCGGCCTCGCCGTAGAGCCCGCCGATCTGCAGGCCGTGCCCGGCCGCGAGGCACAGGCCCCAGCCGGTTCCGGGACATCCGCGGGCGATCTCGACGATCACCTGCAAGAAGGTGGGTACGTCGAATTCGTAGCCGCCGTAGCGTCGGGGCAGGAGGGTCCGGTAGAAGCCGGCCTGCCGGAAGAGCTCGTGAGTCTCGGGCGAGTAGGCGCCCCGCTCCTCCGTGGCTTCCTGCTCGTCCCGCAGTCGGTCTCGGAAGGCCGCCGCGTGCTGCACCAGGTCCTCGGGACGCGGGTTCGGCTCACGGGGCCGGATCGTGGCGCTCGCTGGGGCGCTCATGGTGTCTCCTCGTCTTCGTCCGCCGCGGTCGCGGGGACGGGTCGTTGCAAAGGGTTGATCGAGATCGCGGTGGGGGTACGACGTGTGGTCGCCGTCAGAGCCCGGACGGGGTGATCCAGTCGGTGACCGCGGAGAAGGTGTTGCCGCCGGTGTGCTCGAAGACCCGGCTCTGGGCGCCGCAGAGTCCCGGCTGATCGCTGTAGGCACCGCACTTGACCGTCTCGCTGCCCAGAAGCATCGGACCGTGGAACGACTGGGCGGCCTTCGCCACGGTCTTCGTGGTCGCGTCCGCGCCACCGGCCGCGTTGAGGAACTTCGTCGCTGTCATGACCAGGCTCCAGGCGAGCGTCGCGTCGGAGTCGGTCTGGGCGCCGGCGCTCAGCGAGGCCGCTTGCGACTGCTTGAGGTAGGCCCGCACATCGGTGAGGGATGTGTCGGCGACGTTGGTCTGTGTCGACAGTTGCAGCCACTTCGGCGCTTCGCCGCCCAGCCCCTGGGCGACTGCCTTGGAGAAGCAGAAGGAGCCGGTCGACACGATCGGGGCCTTGACCGCCAGGGAGTCCAGGGCCTTGGCCGCCGAGACGCAGTTCGGCGGCGACGACACCAGCGGTACGACGGCGTCGGCCGTCTGGACGCCGGCGGCGACCGCGGCCGCGGTGAGATTGGTCGTCGACGGGTCGAATCCGACCGCCTTGAGCTTGATGCCGAGCTTCTTGAGGTCCTTGCGGATCACGTCCACGCCGCCGATGCTCTGGGCGTCCTGCGGGTAGATGACGGCCACGCTCTTGGCCTTGACCTTGTCGTCGAGGTAGGTCGCCAGCCCTCCGAAGATCGAGTCCGGGTTGCCGTTGAAGATGAAGACGTTCTTGCCGGTGGCGTCCGGCGCGCTGATCGAGTTCGACATCAGGATGGGCTTGCTGCCCTGGACGACCGCCCGCATGGACTGGCCGCCGTTGATCAGAGTGCCGACGAGCACGGTCTTGATGTCGTTGTCGTTGGTCATCTTCAGCCCGCAGGAGTTGCCCTCCTGCTCGCTGTCCACCACGTAACAGGTGCTCAGTTCGAGCGGATGACCGTCGATCCCGCCAAGTTTCTCGTTGACGTACTTCACCGCCGCCCGGGCCCCGAGCGTGGCGTTCGGGTATTCCAGCGACCCGCCCTGCTGGTTGACCCACCCGATCTTCACCGGTGAGAGGCCGGTGTCGGCCGCCCCCGACTTGCCGCCGGTGTAGTCGGCCAGATCTGTCACCGCCCAGGGGTCGGCGGAGCTGGAACTACGGGGCGAGGTGGCCCCCTGGGTTGCGGCGGTGCTGTCCGAGGTGGCGCAGCCGGCGGCCGTCAGACCGAGCACCACGCTCAGTCCGACGACGGCGGTCCTGGTGCGCCGACTTACCGGAATGTCTGCAAACACGTCCTTGTGCATGTACGACTCCTTGTTTCCCGCAGATCCATCCGGGGCCGGCCGTTGAGACCTTCAAGGCGGAGATTAGATGCGGAATCAAATTCCACTAGATGGAATGCGGTGAACCTAGCAGCGTGCCCGGAACCCCACAAGAGTTACGACACGGTTTCCTGTTCCGAACCGGCCGGGACCTGCGACTGGGCCGCGAGGTCGGCCTGGGCCTCCGGGCTTTCGAGTGCTGCCGTGATGGCTCGCACCAGTTCCCGCGCCGAGGCGGCGCTGAGCTCGATCCCGACCCGAGCGCCCACGCCGGCTTCAGGGTTAACGAAATCGATGATCAACGCGTGGTCGTACGGAGCGCTGACGGGGTGGTCGTAGAAGACGTTGGCCTGCGTCACCTTCAGCCAGTCCGGCACTCCCCGCGCGGCACCGGCGATACCGATCTGCTCGGTCATCCACGTGCACATACCGTCCTCCTTCAGCGCAGGTGTTCGTCGTAGAACTCGAAGACCCGCTCCCACCCGTCCACGGCCTGCTCCTGCCGGTAGTTAGGCTTGTCCGAGGCGAAGAACGCATGGCCGGCGCCGTCGTAGCGGAAGAACCTGAACGACTTCCCGTGCTTCGTCAGCACGCGTTCGATCTCGTCGACCTGCTCCGGGGTGGGGTTGAGATCGTCGTTGCCGAAGATCCCCAGAAGCGGCATCGACATGTCCGGCGCCCTGTGGATGACGCCCTTCGGCGCCGGACCCGGGCGATGGGGATCGGGGGGTTGCGGGAGGATGCTCCCGCCCCAGCAGTCCACGGCCGCGTCGAGCGAGGGCACGTCGCAGGCCGCCAGGAACGCCTGCCGGCCGCCGGAGCAGAAACCGATCACTCCGACCTTCCCGTTGGCGCCCGGCTGCGCCCGCAAGTACGCTGCGGCGCCCGCGATGTCGCCCATCACCTGGTCGTTGGGCATCGCCTTGGCGAGCCCCTCCGCACGTGCGGCGGCGGCGACGTCCGCCCAATGGCCGGGACCGCGCCGGTGATAGAGGTGCGGAGAGAGAGCCGTGTAGCCCCGGGCCGCGAAGTTCCGCACCACCTCCTTGCACCACGGGTCGAGTCCCGGTGCGTGGTGGAGCACCACGACTCCGGGGGTCGGCTCGGTGGTCACGGGCCGGGCGAGGTAGCCCTCTATGGGAGTGTCCCGATGGCCGGCGAATCCGACGACCTCGGCAAACATGGCTTCCTTCAAGGACGTTCCCCTCTTGGGAGTCCGGGCGCGATCACGCGGACGCCTGCATCTCGTCCAGCAGGCCGAGCAGCTCCGCCTCGCTCAGGGACAGGTCGATCGCCTCGCTGAAGGGCTGCGGCCAGTCGATACCGGTGTGCCAGTAGACCTCGACGCGGTTGTCCTCCGGGTCGCGGAAGTAGCAGCCGATCGCGTTGCCGTGGTTGTTGATGTGGTCGATCGAGTACTTCCGCTCGACGATCTGCGCGTAGAACTCCCGCAGGTCCGACAACGACTCGACCACGAAGGACAGTTGCTGGGGGTCGGTGTGCCGCTCCGCGTTCTTCGCCAGGAGCAGTTCGTGGTGCTCCTCGCCGGGGCGCGAGCTGAGGAAGACGCGCCGCTCGTCGCGGTCGGTCACGGTCATACCGAGGAAGCCCGAGTAGAACTCGAGCATGACCTCCGGGTCGGTGACGAACAGGCCGACGTGGCCGAGACGGGTGACCTTGGGCATGGTGAGACTCCTTTACGTGGTGGGGCGCCGAGCGGCGCGATTCACGGGGTGACGGTCGTCGGCCAGGCCGACGAACCGGTGACGACGTCGAGCAGCCGGTCGACGTCGTCGATCGCGTGGCCGCGCCAGGCGACGTGGTGATCCGAGCGGAGCAGCGTCGCGGGTGCCAGGTACAGGTCGTGCAGGGCGGCCCGGTCGGGCTCGCCGGGGGTGACCACGTCGAGGGGGACGCCGCGCGCCGCGGCCGCTCGGCGCAGCGGCTCGGTGTCGAACTCGTCCAGCACCAGAAGGGTGAATCCCGGGCCGATGTGGTCGTAGAGGGAAGAACCGTCTTTGAGCCAGTGGTGGGGAGCCCGGTTGCCCGGCGCCGCCGAAGGGACGTAGTCCTCGAAGTCGGCCGGCGGCTCCTCGACGCCGTCGCGCAGGACGATCGGCGAGCTGGAGTAGCGGTAGCCCAACTGGCCGCCCATGCGCTTGAACTGTCGCGCCTTCTGCACCTGGATGTCTTCGGCGACCTGGGCACGCACCGCATCGCCCTCAGGACCGGGGTCCTCTATACCGTCGCGCACCAGCTGCGACGCGCCCACGGCCTGGTTGCGCTCGCAGCCGTCGAGGATGAACCGGGCCGCCTCACCCCGCTCGATGCTGTAGCTCGCCAGGAGCAGGGGGCCGCCCCATCCCTGGACGAGTGCCGCCAGCTTCCATCCGAGGTCGGCCGCGTCCCCGATGCCGATGTTCATACCGAACCCGCCCATCGGGGAGACCAAGTGGGCGGCGTCTCCCGCCAGCAGTACCCGGCCGAAGTCGTAGCGCGGCGCCTGCATCGAGTGGGTGATGAACGTTCCGCCCTCCAGCGGTTCGACCTCGAACTCGGCGCCGACCGACCGGAAGAGCATGTCGCGGCACGCCTCCCAGTCGTCACCGTCCATGTGACCGGGCACCGGAGAACAGAAGTACGCCCACTGGTCCTCGCCGGACTGCGGTACCAGGCTGTCGCAGTAGCGGTCCTCGTTGTAGAAGAGCGTCATCGACACCATGGGCGAGGCCTTCCAGTGCTCGGCCAGCCCGGGGGCACGCAGATGCCAGAGGAAGCTCCGCGCCAGGTTGGCCTTGCCCTCCAACCGCACGTTGAGGATCCGGCTGCGCAGCCGCGAACGGCTGCCGTCCGCGGCCACGAGGTAGTCGCTGCGGAACACCTGCGGCCCGTCGGGCGCGGTCACGTGCACGGTGACGCCGTCGTCGTCCTGCTCGAACGACTCGACCGTGTGCCCGAAGCGCACGTCGATCAGCGGGAGTTGCGCGGCCCGGGCCCGAAGGGTCTTCTCGATCGCCTCGTTGGGCGCCCACTCGGCGACCTCCGAGGCGATCGGCAGCCGCTCGGACCACTCGTAGGCCCGGGGGAAGTGCTGGATCAGATGCCCGTTCAGCCGTGTCACGAAGGCCACGTCGCGTTGGATCCGCGGGCTCACGGGGTCGTTCTCCCGCAGCGCGTCGGCTATCCCCCAACGGCGGAAGTGCTCCATCGAACGGACATTTGTCATGTTGGTGCGCGCCGAGAAGCGGTCTGCTTCCGCACGGCTTTCGAAGACCACGCTTGCCACGCCGCGCTGTGCAAGGTCGATGGCGAGCGCCATGCCAACGGGCCCACCGCCGGCGATCGCCACCGAGGCAGACCCCTCTATAGGTGCCCTGCTCACACTTGACCTCCATTCCGTCAGGTGAAATCTGATTCCAAAATAGACCTCAGCTCTCGCCATGTCGAGCGTTCGGCGGACAGTTCTTTCGTCCGTGTGTCGCGAGGGTTACTTCGCCGGGGAGGAGTACACGGACCAGGAACCGGCGGGCCCGCCAAACCACGACGCGGCCGCCGGGCGAGTGCTCGGCGACCGCGTTCTCGTTGCTCGGTGGAGGCGTACGACAGCCGGCGCGCGCCCGCTTGCACGCGGCGCGGCGGGGGCTCCTAGCGCACGGGGTGGGCGGAGCCGGACCCGCGCGGCGCGTGTGCCGCCCAGTCCACGTCGCCCTCGGCGTCCAGCATGTCGGGGTCGAACATGACGATGGTCGTGGCGACCAGGAGGACCAGGAGCGGGCCGGCGAGCATGACCATGAGGAACCCAAGATTGCTCGTCGACTCGTCGATCGTGGTGTGGCCGTTGAGCCGGATGGTGAGGGCGGTCATGCCGATGTAGTGCATGCCGGTCACCGCCACGCCCATGATCAGGCTCGCGCCCATGCTGGACCACAGGGCGTGGATGGAGACCGCTCCCCACAGCGCCACCGTGGTGATGACGAGGGTGAAGACGAAGGTGAGAATCACGATGGTGCCGTCGTAGTGGAGGCTGCCGTCGATCTTGATGGCACTCATACCGAGGCCCTGCATGGTCACCACCCCGTTCCCGGTGATGATGCCCGCGATTGTCAGGATCACCGCCGACCGGCCCCGGTAGCCGGCGAGGAACATGCCGACGGCGACGCAGACGATGACGACCGCGAGGCTGAAGAACACCTGGTCGCGGTCGTAGCGAACCGCCACACCCTCGATGTCGAAGCCGATCATGGCGGTGAAGTGCATGGCCCAGATGCCGCAGCCGAATGATATGGAGCCCAGAGCCAGCCATCTGCCTCTGTGATGTGGGCGGCGCAGCGACCGTGTCGTACACCTCAGCCCGAGTGCCGACCCGACGGTGGCCATCAGGTAGGCGGCGATCGGCGTCACGACGCCGTAACTGAAGTTGGTGACGGTGCCCGTCATACGGTTCTCCTCCGTGCGGGAAGGCGGGATTGCTACGGGCGCGGCGGCCGGACGCCGCCGGGCCCGATCCCGGCCGCACGCGTTCGGGAGACCCGTACCGGCCGGGAGGGCACTGCTGCCCAGGGGGCCGGGCGCACGCGCTCACCGCGTCGAGCGGCCCGACCCCCTCGGCCCGTGCCGAACGATCACGTACCGGCCGGGGCCAGCACGATGTCGAAGGAGACTCGTGACCATGAGTCGTCCACCGCGCGGCCGTCCGGCGTCGGGGAGCCGGGGGCCTGGCGTTCGAACTTCTTCACCAGGGACTCCTTGACCCCGAACACCGTGTCCGAGTCGAGCAGTTCGTCGCCGCTGACGAAGATGTGGGTGACCAGCGTGCGCTGCCCCGCGGCACTGACCATGAAGTGCAGATGCGAGGCTCGCATGGGGGATCGGCCGACGGCCGCGAGCATCTTGCCCACGGGACCGTCGTGGGGAATGGGGTACGGCGTCGGCGTGACGCCCCAGAACGAGTAGCGTCCCTCGGCGTCGGAGAAGAGATGGCCGCGGGCCGCGGTCCGGCCGTCGTCGTGCTGGACGTCGTAGAGGCCCTCGGCGTCGGCCTCCCAGACCTCGATGCGCGCACCGGCGACCGGCGCGCCGTCACTGTCGGAGACGGTGCCCTCCACCCAGCACGGTTCTCCGGACGCGACGCCGGAGATGGAGCCGCCTGGGGGGATCTCGGGGCTGTTCTCGACGAAGAACGGTCCGAAGACGGTCGCCTCGGTCGCGTCGCCGTACGCCTCGTTGTTGATGCCGATGGTCTGCATCGACAGTCCGAGTACGTCGGAGAGCAGGATGAATTCCTGCCGCTTGTCGTCCGTCATGTGTCCGGCGGCGGTCAGGAACTCGATGCCCTTGGTCCACTCCTCCTCGGTCAGACGGACCTCGCGGGCGAAGGCGTGCAGATGGTGCACGAGCGAGGTCATCAGCTGCTTGAGCCGCGGGTCGGAACAGCCGTCGAACGAACGGACGACGCGCTCGACCAGGTCCGCCTCGCGACGCTCCTGTTCGGCGGAGACGGTGTCGGTCATCGGGGCTCTGCTCCTTCCCAGGCCGCGTGCAGCAGCCCGGTGATGTTGTCGGCGGTCACGGGGGTCGGATTGCCCGGCGGCACAGCGGCGAGGATCGCCTCCGCGGCGGGGCCGATGCCGGATTCCGGCATGCCGTAGTCGCGAAGAGCCCGGGGCGCGTCGAGCCGGGTGCGCAGCCGGGCGAGCCCGTCGGTCGCCGACCCTGCGTCGAAGGCGGCGGCGATACGTCGCTCGGCGTCCGGTGCCGACGGCACGTTGAAGGCGAGTACGTGGGGCAGGACGACGGCATGGGTCTGGGCGTGCGGAAGATCGAACATGCCGCCGAGCACGTGACAGATCTTGTGGTGCAGCCCCGAGCCCGCGGAGGCGAACGCCACCGCGGAGAGATAGGCGCCGTACAGGGCGTGTTCACGCCCGTCGAGGCCGCCCGGCTCGGAGACGACCAGCGGCAGTCCGACGTTCAGGGCCCGGATGCCCTCGCCGGCCAGTGCCCGGTCGATCGGGTCGGCCCGCGGCGCCCACATCGAATCGACGCAGTGGGCCAGGGCGTTGAGCCCGGACGCCACACTCAGGTCGACCGGCAGGGTGAGCATGAGCGTCGCGTCGTACACGATCGTTCGCGGGAGCACCCGGGGGTCGGTGCCGGTGGTCTTGCGGGCGTGCTCGGTGAGTCCCCAGACGTTGGTGGCCTCCGAGCCCGCGTAGGTCGTCGGCACCGCCACAATGGGCACACCGGTGGTGAGCGCCACGGCCTTGGCCAAGCCGGTCGTCGAGCCGCCGCCGATACAGACGAGGGCGTCGACGCGATGGGCCGCGGCCTGTTCTCGGGCCCGTTCGGCGACCTCGACCGGCACGTGCATGGCCACCTCGTGGTGCCAGTGCGCCACGGGCAACTGCCCGGCGATCCGGTGGGCCAGTTCGCGTTCGGCCTCCGCGGCGATCACCATGACCCGGGCCGCGCCGAGCTCCTTGATCTCGTCCAGGAGGTTCTCCGCCGCCGAGGCCGAGGCGAACCGCACACGCTGAGCGAGGGTGTCGTGGTCGAAGCGCATGCCCTTCACGCCTTCCCCAGGATCTGCCGCAGCGCCGTCCGCAGGGCGCTCCCGGGGTCCTCGGGCATCGTCGTCGAGCGCCAGGCGATGTGCTTGTCGGGACGCACCAGTACGACCCCGCTCTCGTCGACCTCGCGCAGCTTCGCCCAGTCGTAGTACAGGTCGGTGACCTCCTGGCCCGGCCCGATGACGACGGTCGCGAGGGGAATCCCGAACTCGTGCGCGACCTTGTCCGCCACCGAGGCCCACTCCTGGCCGGCGATGCCGGTGACGAGGGTGAACCGGTCGTAGGGGGCGAGGTCCATCATCGCCTTCCGCTCCATCGTGTCGCCGACCCAGGCGTGCGGCAGATGCGCCCCGGGCACGGTGGACATCTCGTAGTACAGGTCGGGATCGCGGCTGGGCTCGGGCAGCGAGGATCCGTCGGAGACGACCGCGGCCGACTCGTAGTGCTGTCCGAGGTCCACCCCGTGGGCGTTGAACTCGTAGTTCTTCAGCTCCATCGCGTCGACCAGGGCGGCGCGCTTGGCCGCGCCCTCGGGCGTGTTCGCCTTCCGCTCCTCGATCGCCGCGACCATCTCGTCCTCGGTCGTGGCGTCGAGCAGCCCGAGCACCTCGAAGAACTGCACGAACTCACGGCTGGACCGGTTCGCCCGCCGGACGATGCGCTCGGCCACCGGCGCCCGCTCGGCCGAGTAGGTGTCGAGCAGACTCGGGTCGGCCTGGCCGCGCAGCACGAGGGCGAGCTTCCAGGCCAGGTTGTAGGAGTCCTGGATCGAGGTGTTGGAGCCCAGACCGTTGCTCGGCGGGTGCCGGTGGATCGCGTCCCCGGCACAGAAGACGCGGCCCTTCTGGATGTGCTCGGCGTACATCTCGTTGTTGCCCCACAGGCTGGTGCCGGTGATCTCGACGTCGATGTCGGGCATGCCGAGCAGGTCGCGCACGATCTGCGTCGCGGAGGCCTCGTCGACGACGGGGGGCTCGTCGTTGATGTCGTAGCCCCAGACGATCAGCCACTCGTTCCACGGCCGCACCATGCGCACCAGGCCGGCCCCGATGCCTCCGACGTTCGCGCCCGGCTGGATCACCCAGTAGAGGACCGACGGCCGGTGACCGACGTAGGCCTCGATGTCGGCCTTGAACGTGATGTTCATCGACCCGGCGATGTCCATCGCGCCCTCGTAGCGCAGGCCGATGTCCGCGGCGACCTTGGAGCGGGCACCGTCGGCACCGATCAGGTACTTGGCCCGGATGGTGTACTCCGCCCCGGTCAGCCGGTCCCGGGCCAGGACGTCCACGCCGTCCGCGTCCTGCACGTGCGAGACGTACTCCGTGGAGAACCGCGTCTGGGTGCCTCGTACGGTCGCGTTCTTGACCAGGATCGGTTCGAGATAGGTCTGTGGGATGTCCACCACGAGGCAGGGCGACGCCAGCTGGTAGTCGGCTTCGCGGGCCGGGTGGGTCCCCCAGGTGTGGATGCGCCCGATCTCCTCGCCGGCGATCGACGTGCAGAACACCGTGTCGCCGACCAGGTGGTGGGGCGTGGAATCGGCGAGAACCTGGTCCTCGATGCCCATGTCCCGGAAGATCTCCATCGCCCGTTGGTTGGTGATGTGGGCCCTCGGGGTGTTCGCCGTCCACCGGTACTTCGTGATCACCATGTTGTCGACGCCCAGGGTCGACAGGAACAACGCCGCCGACGCGCCGGCCGGTCCTGAGCCGACGATGAGGACGTCGGTCTCGACCACCGATGACGCGGGCGGACGGGTCTCGGATTGGCCATCGTCGAACACGGGCATGTGACACACCTTTCTTCGTCCCGGTCAGGGGCACCGGGCTGGTGCGTCGAGTGTCGGCGGTCACACCCCGGCGGCTCCAACGATCCGCGCCGACATGGCGGAAATGAGGATGCCGGGCCGCGGATCCGTCAGACGGACCCCGCGCGCACCTCGCCCGCGGTGATGCCGAACCGCTCGTGGAAGGTGCGGGAGAAGTACGCGAGCGACGTGAAGCCGCACCGTGCCGCCACGTCCGACGTGCGCCGGCCGCTCGCGGAGCCGGAGGTCAGCATGCTGTACGCCGTGTCCAGCCGGCGCGAGAGGATGTGTGCGGGCACGCTGGTGCCGGCGGCCGCGAACAGACGCGACAGATGCCGCTCGCTGATGCCCGTGCCGGACGCGATGTCGGCCGCGCGGAGCGTCGGGTCGGTGAAGTTCTCCTCGATGAACATCCGGGCCGTCGCTCTGTGGGTCACGGGCAGCCCGACATGGTCACAGGCGGCAAGCACCGAAACGAGTTCGACGATCGCCTGCTCGTCGGCCGGCACCGGTCGGTCGCGGCGGACCGCCCGTCCCGCGAGCCTGGCCAGGGCCCGTCCGTGTGCGTTCTCGCCGACGCCCACGTCGACGACGACGGGGGTGGGCACGCTCGGCAGGCCGGTGAGCGCGGAGAACTCCGCACGGGGAACCTTCACCGCCAGCTCCTCCAGTCCGTGGCCGAACCCACGGACGAAGGGGCGGTCGGCATCGCAGACCAGGAGCTGCCCGGGCCGCAGCACGCGACGGTGTCCGTTCTGCTCGAAGACCGCCTCTCCCGTGATGGCCATGTAGACGACGATCGCCCCGGTCGGTTTGGCCTCGACCAGCTCGGAGGAGCGCTCGACCACGTGCCGGGTGCCACGGACCCGGGCGAGATGGACCCGCTCGAGCTGGAGGTTCACCTCGGCGGCCGAGAACGACCCGGCGACCGGCGGCCGGCAGGCGAGGGCGATCAAGGACTCCGCGTTGTGCCGCTCCCAGAGCTCCACCTGACGGTCCGGCTCGATCTGCGCGGTGGCGAAGCGATGGGCTCGGGGAATCCTGACGGAGCCGATCAAGCTGCACCTGCCTGGCTCAATACCAACACCACCACAGTGTGCGTCCGGGGAACGTGTAGGCCAAGGGTCGAGACGGCACCACCGGCTCCGAGCGCGCCGGGGCGTGCACAGGGCGCCCACCGACTCCCCGTCACCGGTCCCCCGCCGTGTCGCCTACCGCTGTTCGGCGCTGCTCGACATGTACTGCTCGATCATCGCCGCTATCCGTTCGGTGGCCCGCGAGTTCCGCAGTTGTCGGCGTGCGAGCCCCAGGGTGACGGTCTCGGTCTCGGCGAGCGGGACGTAGACGACCCTGTCGAGGCGGAGGCTCTGTACCGATTCCGGGACCAGTGCGACTCCGTGGCCGGCCGCGACGAAGACGACCAGGGTGGACGTCTCGCCCACTTCCGTCAGCGGTGAGGGTACGAAGCCGGCACGGGCGCAGGCCGCCAGGACCCGGCCGTGCATGGAGGACCGGCCCTGCGAGGGGTGGACGACGAAGGACTCGTCGGCGAGTTCCGCGAGGGAGACCCGGCTCCGGTCGGCGAGCCGGTGCCCGGCGGGCAGGGCGGCCACCAGTCGTTCGGACCGCAGGGCGGTGAGGTTCAGGCCGACGTCCGGCAGGGCGTCGGAGCGCAGCAGGGCGAGATCGTAGACGCCCTCGCGAAGGCCTTCGACCAGCGTGGGGTTGAGCAGTTCACCGTGCAGTTCGAGGGCCACGTTCGGGAGCCGCTCCCGTACCCGCCGGGCGATCTGCGGCAGGACGTCGTACGTGGCGGTGCCGACGAAGCCGATGGACACCCGCCCCGCACGGCCGGTGGCAAGCAGCGCCATCTGCTCCTCGGCCCGTCCGACCTCGGCCACGATCGACCGTCCGTAGGCGACCAGCTGACGGCCGGCCTCGGTGAGTTCGACCCGCCTCGTCGACCGGGTGAACAGCGTCGTGCCCAGCTCGCGCTCCAATTGCTTCAGCTGCTGGGAGAGGGCGGACTGGGCCACGTGGAGTCGCTCGGCGGCGCGGCCGAAGTGGCACTCCTCGGCGAGTGCGAGGACGTAGCGGATCTGGCGGAGCTCCATGACCGCAGCTTATCTGCCTCAGTGATAAATCATGCGCCAATAGATATTGGACGTGATTAATAGCAGGGACCTAGCGTCGCGTCCATGGTTGCCAGCTTCGTTTACAGCGCAGTGCGCACGCCCTTCGGCCGCTACGGCGGGGCGCTCGCCGAGATCAGGCCCGACGACCTCGCCGCCACGGCGGTCACAGCGGTGCTGGGCAAGGTGCCCACGCTCGATCCCGCCGCCCTCGACGACGTGGTCTGGGGCAACGTCAACGGTGCGGGCGAGGACAACCGCAACGTCGGCAGGATGGCGGTCCTCCTGGCGGGGCTGCCGACGACGGTGCCGGCGGAGACCGTGAACCGGCTCTGCGGCTCCTCCCTCGACGCGGCGATCATCGGCTCGCGCGCCGTGGAGAGCGGCGACGCCGACATCGTCCTGACCGGCGGCGTGGAGTCGATGACCCGGGCTCCATGGGTCCTGCCCAAGCCGTCCCGGGCCTTCCCCGCGGGCCATGTGACCGCCCTGTCGACCACCCTGGGCTGGCGACAGGTCAACGAACGCATGCCGAAGGAGTGGACCGTCTCCCTCGGTGAGGCCAACGAGCAGCTCAACGACCGGTTCGGGATCTCCAGGGAGCGCCAGGACGTGTTCGCCGCCCGCTCCCACACCCTCGCGCACGCCGCCTGGGAGGAGGGCTTCTACGACGACCTGGTGGTGCCGGTCGTGGTGGACGGCGAGTCCGTCCTCTCCCGTGACGAGGGGATCAGGCCCGGATCCACGCCGCAGAAGCTGGCCGGGCTCAAGCCGGCCTTCCGGCCCGACGGCCGCATCACGGCGGGCAACGCCTCGCCGCTCAGCGACGGCGCGTCCGCCGTGCTGATCGGCTCGGAAGCGGCGGCCTCCCGGATCGGCAGCACGCCGCTGGCCCGTATCGCCGGGCGCGGGGTGTCGGCGCTCGACCCGCAGATGTTCGGGTTCGCGCCGGTCGAGGCGGCCGAGCGGGCGCTGAAGCGGGCCGGGATCTCCTGGGCCGACGTGTCGGCGGTCGAGCTGAACGAGGCCTTCGCCGTGCAGTCGCTGGCCTGCGTGGACGCTTGGAAGATCGACCCGGCGATCGTCAACACCAAGGGGGGCGCCATCGCCGTCGGTCATCCGCTCGGGGCCTCGGGCGGCCGGATCCTCGGCACGCTGGCCGCGCGTCTGCGCGCGTCGGGACAGCGGTGGGGTGTCGCCGCGATCTGCATCGGCGTCGGACAGGCGTTGGCCGTGGTCCTGGAGAGTGCGGTGTGAACGTCATGACGTGCGGGGATCCCGACGAGGCCGTCGCCGGCATCCAGGACGGCTCGACCGTGCTGGTGGGCGGGTTCGGCACGGCCGGCATGCCGGCCGACCTGATCGAGGCACTCATCCGGCAGGGCGCGACCGGGCTGACGGTGGTGTCGAACAACGCCGGAAACGGCGACACCGGACTCGCGGCCCTGCTGGACAAGGGGCGGGTGCGCCGGATGGTGTGCTCGTTCCCCCGGCAGGCCGACTCATGGGTCTTCGACCGGCTGTACCGCGAGGGACGCGTCGAACTGGAGCTGGTCCCGCAGGGCACGCTCGCCGAGCGACTGCGCGCGGCCGGTGCCGGGATCGGCGCGTTCTACTCCCCCACCGGAGCCGGCACTCTGCTCGCCAAGGGCAAGGAGACTCGGGAGATAGCGGGCCGGACGCATGTGCTGGAATACCCGATCAAGGGGGACGTCGCCCTGATCAGGGCCCACCGGGCCGACCTGATGGGCAACCTCGTCTACCGCAGGACCGCCCGCAACTTCGGGCCGGTCATGGCCACGGCGGCGGCCACGGTGGTGGCCCAGGTGGGCGAGATCGTCGATATCGGCACACTCGATCCCGAGGCCGTGGTGACCCCCGGCATCTATGTCGACCGCGTCGTACAGGTGGTGCCCGCAGCATGACGAATCCGACGAGTTCACCTCCGCCCCTCGTGGAGCACCTCGACCGGGGTCCGCTGACCAAGCACGAGATGGCCGCACGGGTGGCGCGTGACATCCCGCACGGCTCCTACGTCAACCTGGGCATCGGCCAGCCGACCCTGGTGGCCGACCACCTTCCGGCGGGTGCGGGGGTGGTGCTGCACACCGAGAACGGCATGCTCAACATGGGACCGGCGGCCCGAGACGGGCAGATCGACCCCGACCTCATCAACGCGGGCAAGATCCCGGTCACCGAACTGCCCGGAGCCGCCTACTTCCACCACGCCGACTCCTTCGCCATGATGCGCGGCGGTCACCTCGACATCTGCGTACTGGGCGCCTTCCAGGTGTCCGCAGCCGGCGACCTCGCCAACTGGCACACCGGCGCCCCCGACGCCGTCCCGGCCGTCGGCGGAGCGATGGACCTGGCGATCGGCGCCAAGCGGGTGTTCGTGATGATGACGCTGTTCACCAAGCAGGGCGCGCCCAAACTGGTCCCGGAGTGCACCTACCCGCTCACCGGCGTCGGCTGCGTCGACCGCGTCTACACCGACGTCGCGACGTTCCAGATCGGTCCCGGGGGCGCCACCGTCCTGGAGACCTTCGGCATTCCGTACGACGGCCTCGCACACCGCCTCGGCGTCGCCCTGTCTCGTCCGGACGGGACCTGAGAGCCTCCGGATCCGGGGCCACCTGAGTGCCCCGGGATCCGGAGCCGGCGGGCATCCCAACCACCCATAGCTGTACTGCACCGTTCAGTAAATTTGTACCGTACGGTAGGGTTCACCGAAAGGTCAAGTGATGAGACGCGTACCGGCTCCCACCAGGGCCGGGATTCGGCGAGGCGATCGTGCAGTTGATGGCCGCCGGCAGCATCACCGCCTCCCTGCTCGGCTTCACCGGGATCGGCGTCCAGAAGCTGTGCACCGTACTGATCGGCTGTCTGGTCGTCACCTGCGGAGTGCTCAGCGGCGCCAAGGGGCTCACCTCCGTGCAGGTACTGGCCGTCACGGTGATCGGCACAGCGATGTTCGTGCTCTGCGCCTACGCCGTCCGCGCGTTCCACGGCGACGTCGACGCCCTGATCAGCGCCGCCTCGCAGGGCAGCACCCAGCAGGGCCGGTACATGTCCCCCGGCGGCACGATCGGCGTCGGGAGCAGCACGCGCCTCGACTTCGCCGGAGGGCAGTTGGCGCTCGTCCTGGGCAGCGCCTGCATGCCGCACGTCCTCAGCCGGGTCTACGCGATGAAGGACTCCGCCACGGCACGACGTTCCATCCGATACGCGGCCGGTGTCGTCGCTTTCCTGTGCGTCGCGCTGATACTGCTGGGATTCACGGCCTCGGCACGGATCGGCACTCGTGAGATCTTCAGCGGGCAGGCCCATGCCGACGGCGCGCTGATGCTCCTGGCACGGAACCTGACAGGCGGGACCGCGAACGGACTCGGCAACCTGA
Source organism: Streptomyces sp. NPDC001100 (assembly GCF_053598575.1). NCBI lineage: Bacteria > Bacillati > Actinomycetota > Actinomycetes > Kitasatosporales > Streptomycetaceae > Streptomyces > Streptomyces sp. NPDC001100. The sequence continues at coordinate 17,985 of NZ_JBSFKO010000024.1, read as the reverse complement.
TGTTCGCCACGGTGGCCTGCGCCCTGTTCCTGTGCGTTCTGTCGGTCGTCGGCGGCACCACACTGGCGGCTGCCGGTGCCCTCGCCCGCGATTCCTACCACTACGTCGCGCGGCACAGGCAGTCGGACCCGTCGGGCGAACTCAAGACCGCCCGCCTCGCCGTGGCGCTCTTCGGCGCCGCCGGCATCGCACTCGCGGTGATCGCCCAGGGCCACTCCGCCGGCTTCCTGGCCCAACTCGCCACGACCACATCCGCGTCGACCGCGGCACCGGCCCTGCTGTACACGTTCTACTGGAACCGGTTCAACCGCACGGGTGTGCTGTGGACGATCTAAGGCGGAACAGCGCTGACGATCGGCTTGTACCTGTTCTCCTCGGCGGTGTCGGGCAGTCCGACGGCACTCTTCCCGGCGGCCGACTTCGCGTGGTTCGGCCCGAGCAACCCCGCCACGATCTCCGTACCCACGGCCTTCCTGCTGGGGTGGGCGGGCAGTCTGGTGGGACGGCGCCGCGATGGGCCGGATCCGGCTCAGAACGAGGATGCGCTCGCCGTCGACGCACTCCTGGTGACCGGTCGGCCGCTCGCATCCCGAGCCGGCATCCCCAAGGATCCTTCCGCACATACCCGTTGAGTTCCGCTGACCGCAGCGGTCTCTGTCACCCCCTGTCGTTAGTCGACCGCGGGCAGGACCAGGCGGAAGACGCAGCCCCGCCCGGGGGCCGTGTCGAGTTCGAGGCGGCCGCCGTGCCCCTCGGCGATGGTCGCGGCGATGGCCAGGCCGAGGCCGCTGCCGCCATGGATGCGGGAGCGGGCGGGGTCGGCGCGGTAGAAGCGCTCGAAAACGAGCTTGGCTTCGACCGGTTCGAGGCCGGGTCCGTCGTCCGCCACCTCGATCACACTGACCGGCAGCCCTTCCGGCAGGGGGCGCGACGCGGTGGTGCGTCCGGGCCGGTCCGTACCCCCGGTTCCGGGACCTGCCTGGGTCGTGCCGACGCGCACCTGGACGCGGGTGCCCGGCGGGGTGTGGGTGCGGGCGTTGGAGAGCAGGTTCTCCACGATCTGACCCAGTCGGTGCGGGTCGCCGACGGTCTCCGCTACGTCCAGCTCTTCCGCCCCGGTGGGGTCCGTCGGGGTGTGCAGCGGGCCGAGGCCGACGGGGTGGGACTCACTGTGGACGGCTGCGGCGCTGACGGCGTCCGCCGCGAGGGACAGCAGGTCGACCCGCTCCCTGCGGTAGGAGGGCTCTTTGTCCAGGGTCGCGAGCAACTGGAGGTCGTCGACGAGCAGGCTCATGCGTTCCGCGTTCTGGGCGATGAACCGGTTGGCCTCGAACTGTTCGAGGGCCGAGCGCGGTTCCGGTCGGAGGCCGAGTTGGGCGTAGCCCTGGATGACAGTGAGCGGAGTGCGCAGCTCGTGTCCGGCATCGGCGACGAACCGGCGAAGGCGGGCCTCCGAGGTCTCCCGTGCCAAGAGCGCCTTCTGCAGGCGGTCGAGCATGGAGTTCAGGACCCGTCCGAGCCGTCCGATCTCGGTACGCGCATCGGTGTCGGCCAACCGAAGATCGAGCCGGCCCGCGGTGATGTCCTGAGCCGTCCGTTCCATTCTGGTCAGGGGCAGGAGTCCCAGCCGAACCACCCACCGGCCCAGGGCGATCAGGGCGACGACCGTGACGGCGAGTAACACGGCGTTCAGCCACAGGAGTTTCGAGGTGGCGCCGTCGACGGTGTCGAGCGGCAGGGCGACCACCGCGCTCATGCCGTCCGGACCAGGGTTCAGCAGCACCCGCCAGCGGCCGTCACCACTGACGGCGGCCACGGTCTCGGGGTGCCCGTCCCGCAGCCCGAGGTCCTTCGCCCGATCGGCCAGCCGAGGTCCTGGCCTGGTCGCGGAACCCAGGGAGCTAGGCAGGTGGGCCCCGGAGGCGTCGTAGAAGTAGATGTGGAAGTCCGAGGGGAGCACGTCCTGTCGTGCTCCCGGGGCTGGGAGCGTGTCCCGGAGCGCGTCGAAGTAGGCGGGATCCGGTGGATGGAATTCGACGAGCTGCGCGTCGACGCGGTCCAGCAGCCAGGAGTGAAGCACCACGTAGCCGATCGCCTGGGAGGTCAGAACCGCCACGGTGGCGAGCAGGGTGGCGCCGAGGACGAGGCGCCGCCGCACCGACTTGGGCGGCCGGGGCAGGAAGCGGGTCACTGGTCCGGCGCCCCTGCGTGGTCGCGGGGACGCCGGAGGCAGTAGCCGACGCCGCGCACGGTGTGGATCAGCGGCGGCTCGAAGCAGTCGATCTTCCTGCGCAGGTACCTGACGTATGTCTCGATGATCCGGGAGTCGCCCGCGAAGTCGTAGCTCCAGACGTGGTCGAGGATCTGTACCTTGCTCACCACCTGGCCCGCGTTCGACAGGAGGTAGGCCAGGAGTTTGAACTCGGTGGGCGACAGGGCGATGTACTGTCCCGCCCGGTGCACCTCGTGGGCGCCCTCGTCGAGTTCGAGGTCGGCGTAGCGCAGAACGCTCTCCACCGCCTGCCATTCGGTGGCCGGCGCCGTGCGGCGCAGGATGGCCTCGATGCGCAGCAGCACCTCCTCGATGCTGAAGGGTTTGGCGACGTAGTCGTCCCCGCCGGCACTGAGTCCCGTGATGCGGTCGTCGGTGCCGGTGCGGGCGGTCAGGAACAGGATCGGACAGTCGTTGCCCGCCGCCCGCAGCCTGCGGGTCACCTCGAAGCCGTCCAGGTCGGGAAGCATCACGTCCAGCAGCACCAGATGCGGTTCCAGGCGTTCGATCTCCAGGAGGGCCGCCTGACCGGTGTCGGTGCTGCGCACCTCGTATCCGGTCAGGCGGAGCGTCGCCTCCAACAGGGTGCGGATGCTGGGCTCGTCCTCGACCACGAGGAGTCGACGTCGCGGCCGCGCTGCTGTGAGCTGCTCGGTCATGCGTCTGCTGGTCCGTTCTGCTGTGTGGCGGCCGTCGCTCGGACGACGGCTACTTGGCGGCGCAGTCGTAGAGCACGTTGCTTCCTCCGAACCCCATCACACCACCGGCGTTGTTCTGCGCCGACGTGTCGGAGGTGCCGCCGTATGCCGACGCCGGAACCTTGGTGCAGTTCTCGGCGATCCAGTCGGAGCGCTGCTTGGTGTATCCGCCGGACAGGCCCGGCGCGCTGCCGCCGTTCGTGTTGGAGCCCAGGATGTAGCGTAGTTCGCCGTCCTTGGTCCATTTCTCCAACTCGGCCACCGACGGCGAGTTGTCGCTGTTGGTGAAGCCGCCCATGGCGATGACGGTCTCGTCGGTGCCGAGGATGAAGGCGCTGGCGCTGAGGGCACCGCCCTCGACGGCGAGCTTGATGCGTGCGTCAGGTGCCTGCTCGACGGCGTAGCGGATGATCTTGCGCTGGTCGGCGGTGAGGTCCCCATCGCCGAAGCCGCGGCCCCCACCAGGGGCCATTCCCGAACCGGCACCCGGGAACGAGGGTGTGCCGCGATCGTTCGAGCCCGCTTCCCCGGGTGCACCGGGTATGCCGTTCCCTCCCCCGGTGGGCATGCCGGAGGGCATTCCGCCGGACGGGGGTTCACCGGTCTGTCCCGAAGAGGCACCACCGCCGGGGACGCCCGGCACGTTCGACGGCATCCCGGACGGCATGCCCGAGGGAAGGTCGCCGCTGTTCCCGCCCTGCTGGGGCAGACCACCGCCACCGCCGAACCCGAGCGTCGTCGGACCGGCCGTCGGGTTGGAACCCCCCATGCCGGTCGAGGCGGGTACGGTCACCGCCCACGCCCCCGGCGCCAGCAGCACCGAGGCGACCGCGGCACAGCCGGCGACCGTCAGCAGCCGGCCACGGCGCCGTGAGAGCACCAGCAGAACGACCGCGGCGCAGGCGATCAACAGCACGGGCCACACCAGCCAGCCGTTCCAGTCGGGCTCCCGGCGGATCAGCACCACGGCCCAGGCCACGCTCACCACGACCGCGGCCACACCGACCGGAGGCGCCCAGCGCAGGCCGGCACGGTGGACGCGGACCAGGGCGGCCGTCAGCCCGCCGCACAACGCGGCGATCGCCGGGGCGAGTTGAGTGGTGTAGTAGGGGTGGAAGATGCCCTTCTGGGTCGAGAACACGGCCGCGCACACCACCAGCCAGGTCCCCCACAGCAGCCAGCCGGAGGCCGGCAGCACGGCGGAGTCGGACACCCTGCCGCGTCGGCGCAGTACCGCGCCGACGACGGCGACGACCAGAGCCAGCCCGCAGACCGGCAGCAACCAACTGATCTGACCGCCCACTTGCGCCTCGAACAGACGGCTGAGGCCCGGTTGGCCGCCGAATCCGCCGGCGAATCCGCCGCCTGATCCGCCCATCCCCTGCGGCGTTCCGTCGCTGGACCCGAAGACCCTCCCCAGCCCGTTGTAGCCGATCACGAGATCCCAGGCCGAGCCGTCCTTGCTGCCACCGATGTAGGGGCGGTCGCCCGGCCACCAGTCGACCATGGCGACCCACCACAGGGAGGACGCCGCCAGGATGGCCGCCGCGCCCAGCAGACGCCGCACTCGCGGTATCCAGGCGCCGCTTCCTCCCACGAGCCAGGCGACGGCGAACGCGGGAACGACCATCCAGGCGGCGAGCATTTTGGTGAGGAACCCGCACCCGATCAGAAACCCGCTCGCGCACAGCCACCAGGTCGCGGCCCTGCCCTCGGCCTGAAGCGCACGGGTGAGCGCGTACGCCGCCGACACCAGAAGGAGTATCAACAGTGTGTCGGGGTTGTTGTCCCGGTTGATGGCCACGGTGATGGGCGTCAGCGTGAGTACCAGAGCCGCGACGAGTGCCGCCGCCTCCCCCGCCCAGCGGCGCACCGTGCGGTGCAGCACCAGCACCCCGGCCACTCCTTCGAGGAGTTGAGGGAGGATCAGCGCCCAGCCGTGCATCCCGAAGATCTTGCTGCTGATCACCTGCGGCCACAGCGCGGCCGGCGGCTTGTCGACCGTGATCACGCCCGCGGGATCGAAGGAGCCGAAGAGGAAGTTGGTCCAGTTCTTCCCCATCGACTTCACGGCGGCCGAGTAGTAACTGTTCCCCCAGCCGAGGGAGTTCAGCGCCCAACCGTACAGAACGGCCGCGAGGACGAGGACGGCTCCGAGCGCGGCGGGTGCTGCCCAGCCGGGGAGCCGGCGGACGGCCGTAGTCGTCTGCGCGCTGTTCCCGTCGGGTGCCGACGCCGCCGGTGCGGGCCTGATGTGCGCGTGGTTGCTCATGTGGGGATTCGCTCTCGTCAACGGTTACGGCTACGGGGGTCGGCGAAGACCGCCAGTCGCAGAACGGCGAAGCGGACACAGGTGACCGCTACGGAGGCGGTGGTGAGGACCGCGGTCTCCGCGGCCGGTGAGGCGCCGGGATCGAGCCACTTGAACCACAGCACCGCCGCGGACGTGACCACGTAGCCGAGCAGGAACAGGCCCCCTGCGCCGAGGTGCACGCGGGCGGGCGGGGAGGTGGAGTGGCGGAAGGTGAGGCGCCGGTTCGCCTCGGTGTTCAGGACTGTGAGGACGAACAGGGAGATCAGGTTGGCGACGGCCGGAGACCACCAACCGCGCAACAACCAGTACAGCAGGGCCTGTCCGGCCGTGGAGACGACACCGATCGCGACGAAGCAGCCGACCTCCCACGACAGCGCGCCGCGTCCGGTGGAGGGTGCGAGGACGGCGTCGGGGTGCTCGGCGGCCGGCTCGGGGCGCGGCACCACTTCGACCCGGGCGTCACCTGACGCCTTGAGCCGCGCCATGCGCCACAGGCCCCGCAGGTCGTCCTTGGCCGTGCTCACCACGTCCACCCGGGTGTCGATGTCCTCGACCCAGTCGACCGGGACCTCGTGGATCCGCAGTCCGTTGTGCTCGGCGAGCAGGAGCAGCTCGGTGTCGAAGAACCACGCGTCGTCGCGGGTCACTTCCAGCAGTGGCCGCAGCACCTCCGTGCGGGCCGCCTTGAAGCCGCACTGGGCGTCGGTGAAGCGGACTCCGTGAGTGAGCCGGATGATGCCGTTGTAGCAGCGGGAGACGAACTCGCGGCGCGGCCCGCGCACCGTGCGTGCGCCGGGAGCCAGCCGGGAGCCGATCGCGAGGTCCGAGTGGCCGCTGGCCAGGGGCGCGACCAGTGGGAGCAGCCCGTCGAGGCCGGTGGAGAGGTCCACGTCCATGTACGCCACGATGTCCGCGTCGCTGGCTCCCCAGACCGTGCGCAGTGCGAGTCCCCGGCCCTTGCGGTCCAGGTGGACGACGGAGACACCGGGCAGTTCGTCCGCGAGGCGACGGGCGGTGGCCAGGGTTTCGTCGGTGCTCGCGTTGTCGGCGACGGTGATCCGCCAGGGAAACGGGAAGCCCTGGGACAGGCGGGCGTGGAGGGTACGTAGGCACCCGGGCAGGGCGCGTTCCTCGTTGTAGACCGGGACCACGACGTCCACCGTCGTGGTCCCGGCGTGCGCGAGAAGCGAGTGTTCGACGGGCTGGAAGGGGGCGGGACGCTCCACACGAGCGGCGTGTTCGGCGAGGTGGGGGGTGGGAGTCATGGCTTCCTCAGGCATGAGGGGACGGCAGACTGCGGCTCACAGGCCCTGGTCCAGGGCCGGAGCCTCACTGTTGCCGCCTCGCCTGTGGGGGCCGGGGGAGAATACCGAGAACTGACGGGGAGTCAGATCTGTGACCGAAAGTGCTCCCACGATTCGCTGGGGGCACCGCTGCACCACGGCGCACCGTACGGCGGACCTGTACGGCCTCTCGGGTGGGCGGTTCTCAACTCGGGCCAAACTCCCACCGACCTCGCCGGCCGGACCCTGTCCGTCCCTGCCGGGGCCGACCGCCTGCTCGACGCACTCGCCGGGCCACACCCGGTACCCGACCCGACGGCGGCGTCATGAGCGACCTGAAGAAGACCAAGGTCACGGCTCGTCGAGCGCGCCTTCACCGAAGGCGACCACATGGTCCTGCACTGCCACCGGGCCTGGCCCGTGCCCGCCCCCGCTGATCCCGTCGGCACACCGAAGGCCGACGGGATCGGCGGGCGAGTCAGTGGCGGGCGAACTGGACCCGCGTGGGCTGCACGACTTCAGGCCGCAGCGCGATCCCGTTGACGGTCAGTTGTTCCCCGTAGATGTCGGTGAGTCTGATCGCGCCGCCGCATCCGCTTCCGTCGGGGGAAAGGAAGTAGTTGTAGTCGGTGCGGACCAGTTGGCGCCAGCCACCGCCTGCGCGGACCTCCAGCCGAGCCAGCGGGTTGCGGTGGCCCATTGCCTGGATGCCGCACCAGTAGGGGCTGGAACCGGTCTTGTAGCGGATCGACAGCGTGCCCGCCGTGGCTGGGCTCAGCAGGCTCCAGGTGATCGCGATCCGGCCCGTCGAGACAGGGACCAGTTTGGCGAAGGCCTGTTCGCTGAGGTCGAGTTGACCGGGCGCACAGGGCAGCGGACATTCGTTGGTGATCCGGACCGTGACGGAGGCGCCGCTCGCCGTCCGAACGAGCACGTATGCCCCGCAGGCTCTGGACGTCTCGTAGTCGGTGGTGTTCATCGCCGCGATCATCATGTCGCCGCTCGGCCCGTACGAGCAGGCGCCGTCTCCCACCCCGGCCTTGTAGACGGTGGCGACTCCCTGGTATGTGGTCCTGGGCCGGATTCGCCCGGCCAGGGACGGTGTGGCGGGAGCCGTCCGCGGCCGAGCCGATGACCGCGCCGTCGGTGCGGTCGCGGAGGTCGTCGGCGTGGCCGCAGAGCTCTTTGAAACGCTCGGGGAGGCGGCGGACGGGGACGGCGTGGACGGCTTCCGCCCGGGCGACGTCGGCGGCACGGTCCCCTGGTACTCGGCGACGGACGTGGCTCGGGCCTGCCCTTCGTCCGCCTTGCGGTCGGGTTTCATCGCCACGAACAGGCAGACCAGAAGGCCTGCGGCGATCAGCACCGCTGTAGTGCCCATCATCAGTCCGCGTCGACGTCTGCGCTGCCGCGCGGCCTGTCTTGTTCCTTGCATGTGCATCCGTTCGGAAGAGCGAGCCGGTGTTCCGCTGCTCAGTGGCCGCGCGAGGCGAAAAGGTTGCCGTCGACCTTCCTTCGAGTTGGATCGTCGGCGGTCGACAGCCTGCGCACGAGGCTCGCTCCGCGGCGAAGGACCGCCCCGCGGCGACAGCCCAGCCACTCCAACGGGCCTTGTTCCGGGCCGCGTTCGCCTCGCCGAGCAGCCTCCGTCCGCCGCACGGCAGACGGCGTCCAAGGCGGCGCTCCCCGCCGAAGCCGAAATCACGGTCAAGACCGGCCAGTTCACCAAGAACCAGCCGGCGTGCGTCAGGCACCGCGTCGACCAGGAAGCTGTTGTGCGAGGCCGCCGCGACCGCGGCATGGAAGTCGTCGTCGGCCTGGTCGAACACCTCGACCTGTCCGTGGACGAAGCCCTGACGGCACGTCTCCACGGCCACTTCCATCGCCCGGAGTTCGGCAGGCGTCGCACTTGTCGCCGCGATGCTGGCGGCGGCCATCTCGTGGATCCTGCGGAACTGGAACAGCACGAAGACAGCGAGTGGCCACTGGCTCGTCAGCAGTGGCGCACCCTGCACCTCGACGCGTCGTCCTCGAACACACTCTCCGACAAGGTGCCGGCTCAGGAGTCGGTGGCCCGCTACCGGGGCGACGACCTCACGTCCTCGGTGAAGTTCGCCTACAGGGCGGCGAAGGACACCGAGATCTCCGGCTGCCTCAACCTGCACCTGTGGGTGGAGACCGAAGACGCGGACGACGCCGACCTGTTCGCCGCGGTCTGCAAGACCGACGCCCAGGGGCGGCGGCTGTACCGCGTCACGGTGGCCGGCTAGCAGCGCGCGGGACTCACCGCCGCGGCGGCGAAGGGGGCGACACTTCCCGCGATGGTGGCCTACTCGGGCCCACTGGGCCGGATCCGGGCCTCCCACCGCGCTCTGGACCCGGAGCGTTCCACACCGAGTGAGCCGTATCTCCTGCACACCGAGGAGGACCTGCTCACGCCCGGTGAGCCCGTGGTGGTCGAACTGGGCCTGTGGCCCACGTCGATGATGCTGCACGCCGGGGAGACGCTGGTGGTGGAGATCGCCGGGCATCCGGTGGGCGACCTTGCGGCCGACAGCCTGCCCGGCGGCGACCTCGGCACGCCGACCCGCAACAAGGGCGCCCACCTGATCCGCACGGGCGATGCCTACGATTCCCACCTGCTGCTGCCGGTGGTCCCCTAGTCATCGCCGCGCCTCGCCCGGCCGCGGGAGCGTCCTACGGCACGCGGTCGGGCGTCTGCGGCGGATCGCTCGTCTTCGCCGAACGACTCATCACAGAGCGAGGATCTGCCACTGTTCCTGTGCCGCTCGGTTGTAGGTCCACTGATCGACGTTGGCCCCGCCCTCAGTGGAACCTCCGTCCACGTTGAGCGACAGTCCGCTCAAGCGGTTGGTGAGGTAGTAGTAGCCGTCGCCGGTGGGAGTCACGGCCCAGTGCTGCTGCGGCACACTGTCGTCCGACCAGATACCCACGTTGCCGCCGTCGGCGCGGGAAAGGCCGGCAACTTCCATCAGCTTGCCGCTGTTGACGTTCTTGATCTTGTAGTAGCCGTCGCCGGTGGATATGAAGGTCCACTTCTGTGCCGTGTTGTTCAGCCAGGGCCACTGCTGGACGTTGCTGCCGTTCGCGGTGCCGAAGTTGTAGACGTCGGCCACCTGACCGCTCTTGCGGTTCACCAGGCGGTAGACCGTCGAGTCGCCGGGCAGGACCCGCGACTGCAGAACGGGTTTGGCGGTCCTTCCGCCGATTCTGATCCCGCCGACGTTGGCGTATCCGCCGGTGCCGGCGTCGGCCTGGATACGCACATACCCCACGAGCCCGGCCGGCCACTCTGCCACCTTGGTGGCGTGGTCGCCGGTCCACGTACCGGTCGCGACCTGGGTGAACGTGGTGCCGTCGGTACTGGTGTGGACGGTATAGGAAGTGATGTCTCCGTCCGTGGTCCCGGTGCGGTTCCACTGCTTGGGCAGGTACTCCAGCGTCGAGACGTCGCTCCACACTCCGCCCAGGTCGATGGTGATCGCCTGCGGGAGCGACAGGTTCCAGGTCGACCAGCAGGTCTCGAAACCCTTGTCGCTCAGCCCGTCGATCGCGTTCATCGGCCCTTCGCCGGTGTGGAAGCCGGTCGCGTACGCACTGACCGGGGTCACCGGGTGCTCCGCGCGCGGCAGTTGCGTCGGGAGCGCCGGCCGTGAGGTGTCGGGGCTCCAGGCTGCTCCGACCTCGGAGAGCCGGGTCACGATGTTCGTGTCCAGGACACCGGTACGGCCGGGCGGGCAGTTGAGGATGAACGAGGTGTACTTCGGTTCCAGATCCGCCAGATGGGACAGGATCGACGCCTTGCTCAACGGGTCGGTGGTCGGCGTGGAGGGATGCCAGAACCATCCGTTGCTGATGGTCTGCCCCTGCAGGGACGCGTAGGTGTTACCGGCGGGAGAGGTGATGCCCAGCGGCTCCTCGAAGTAGATCGCGTCCCCGAGGAAGGGCACCGACAGCCCGCCGTGGTCGACCATGACGATGTCCGGCTGGAGCGACTTCACGTGCTCCCGGATGCGCTGGTACGAGACGGCCGCCTGGCCCATCTGCCACGCGTAGCCGTCGGTGACGAACATGTCGATGGCGCCGTAGTTGGTCAGCAACTCGGTGATCTGGTTCAGGATGTACGTCAGATCGCCCGGCTGGATCACCTGGTCCGCGGCCACACCGTGACGGGTGTCGTAGGCCTGCACCGTGTAACTGCGGTCCCAGATCGAGAAGTACAGGCCCACCTTCAGGCCTTTGGCTCGGAATGCCGTGACGTACTGGGCGACGATGTCGTGCGGGTAGGAGCTGTTCGCGACGTTGTAGTCGTTGTACGCGGTCGGCCACAGGCAGAACCCGTCGTGATGCTTGGTCGTCAGCACGCCGTAGCTCATCCCGGCCGCCTCGGCCGCCGCCGCCCACTGCTCACAGTCCACCGCCGTGGGGGCGAACAGCATCGGGTTCTGGTTCGGAGCGGCCCACTCCTCGTCGGTGAACGTGCCCATGTTGAAGTGGTTGAACATGCCGAACCGCATGTTCGCCAGGTTGCTCAGATTGGTCTGCGGGCCGGCCGCCGCTGCCTCGGTCACAAGGCCGGACAAGGCCGGCAGCACAGGCAGCGCGGTCGCCGCTGCGGCACCTGCGGCGCCCAACAGCGTTCGCCGGGACAGTCCTCCAGAAGACATGATCGCACTCCCAGTTCCATGTGGCGGGAAGAGACCGTGCGCACCGGGGCAGAGTGCGCAGGGAAATCCCAAGGGCTGAACGGGTGTTGAGGCGCCGCACTCACGAGACCCAGGCGCCAGGTGTTACGCATGAAGTTCGAGCATGTGACCCACCGGTGTCAACGGCTTTGAAGGGATGAAAACCCTTCCACACAAAGGCGCTTTAGGCATGATGACCATATATGGAGGCTTTCATTACTCACCAGGCATTCCATGTATGCGTGTTGCCGCACGCCCAATCGGAGTCACGAGGTCCCGTACCTCTCGTCCACGGGACGGGCTCATCTCGGTGCCGACATCGTTTTGTCTGCTCTCTGGCGACCGGTCGGCGGACAAACGTCAGGACCCTCCCTCGGACCTGTGAGAAGCACTGCGCGACCCTGCCGCCGGCGCCGTCGCCATTCCGTCCAAACGCGCGGTTACCATCAACGTCATTGCCGGCATGCGGAATCGGGAGCAGATCACTCGGAACGAGGAACTCCGCCTCAGTGACCATCGGTGCGATTCTGGGCCAGTCCGCGCGCCTCCAAGTGCCGGCCGAAGCGGACATACGCGTTGACGCCGTCGAGGCAAGGAGATCCATTTGTCCCTGACGGACAGAGCCATCGATCAGATCCGGGAGCTCATCCGGACGGGAGCACTGCCTCCCGGGTCGAAACTGCCACCGGAACCGGATCTGGCCGCTCAGCTGGGCCTGTCCCGCAACCTGGCCCGCGAGGCCGTCAAGGCCCTGGCCGTGGCGAGGGTCCTGGAGGTGCGGCGCGGCGACGGCACCTACGTCACCAGTCTTCAGCCCAGTGTCCTGCTCGAAGGCCTCGGCGGCGCGGTGGAACTGCTCCAAGGCGACTCGGGTGCACTGCTGGATCTGCTCCAAGGCGACTCGGGTGCACTGCTGGATCTGATGGAGGTGCGACGGTTGCTCGAGCCCGCTGCCACCTCGCCGGCCGCCACTCGCATGTCGGACACAGCCCTGGCCGAGGTGAAGCAACACCTGGACGCGATGCGAGAGGCACATGAGGACGTCGAGTCGCTGAACGTCCATGACGCGGCTTTCCACCGCGCTGTCGTCTCGGCCACCGCGAACGAAACGCTCCTGACCATCCTGGACGGGATCTCGGGCCGTACTCTCCGCGCCCGCGTCTGGCGCGGACTGGTCGACTCCCAGGCCGCGGGACGGACCTTGGCCGAGCACGAAGCCATCTACGAGGCACTGGCCATCGGCGACGCCTCTCTCAGCCAGGCCGCCGCGCTCATGCACATCAACAGCACCGAGCGGTGGCTGCGGGAACACCTGGAGTTCGCGAACAACGAATCAGGCGGCCTGTAGCGCCTTGCCCAAAGCGTCAGCCGACACCGACACCGACAGAGGATGGCCGCCGAGCTCAGGCCGACAACGCGACGCCATCATGACGAGGATGACGGACGTGGATGAACGTGCGCTCCGGCCGACTCGCAGTGGAGTGCGGACGTCAGCAGCCCGGGATCCAGGCCACGGTCAGGCCCAGCTCGCTCAGTCAGCGCAGAACCGGCAGGCACCACGCGAGCTGTTGGAGCGCCACCGGCGGGCCGACGCCGCCATCGGCGCCCAGTGCGCACGCCGGTCGCCTCGTGGCCTCCCGGGCCGCGACCTTCCTGCACCGCAACCTGCACGAACTCGCCCAGGCCGTCCGAGCACAGGAGGCCGACCTGCGCACGATCACCCAACGGCTGCCCAACGGCTGGAGTCCTGGCGCACCCGGTGACGTACAGGACCGACCACACGGCACAGGCGCAAGCTCCGTGATCCGCCCCTACCGGCGACGCCAGGGCAGCGCCTCTTCGTCGTCCTGAGCGGCGTCCACATGTTGCAGTGCGGCGTTGATCGCCTCGCCGATCTCCGCGAACTGGCGGACCTGCTCGGGCGTCAGCGCGTCGAAGATCGCATGTCGTACGGCCTCGACATGGCCGGGTGCCACCCGTTCCAGGAGCCGTCGCCCTCCCTCGGTGAGCACGGCGAGCTGGTTGCGCCGGTTCGCGGGGTCGTCGCGGCGGTCCACGTAGCCGGCCTGTTGGAGGCGGGTCACCGCGTGAGTGAGCCGACTACGCGTGATCCTCAGGCGCTCGGCCAGCTCCGACATGGTCAGAGTCTGGTCCGGGAGCGAGGAGAGGTGGGCGAGGAGGGTGTAGTCGGCGTGCGTCAGCCCCGCGTCGCGCCGCAGCTGGCGGTTCAGGTGGTCGGACAGATGAGTGGAGAACTCGACGTAGGCGAGCCAGGCTCGCCGCTCCTCGGCATCCAGCCAGCGTGGCGTAGTGGGCATGGTCACATCCTATCGATCCTTGTTTGAATCTTCAAACCAATCGACGTAGCGTGCCGCACATCGCAACGTTTGAACTATCAAACGATTGCCTGCACAGGAAAGGCAGCACAACGCCATGCAGCACAGGAACAAGCTGATCGGCGCGGCCATCGCCACCGCCCTGGCCCTCACCGCAGTCACCACGACCGCCATGGCCGACACGGCCACGCACCGACCCGCCACCGCGAGCGAGCAGGACCAGCTCCAGGCGCTCCACAAGGCGGCCAAGGCCGAGGGCGGCAAGGTCACCGTCTACATCGGCGGCGACGCCCCCGGCCAGTGGGACAGCCTGGCCGCCGCGTTCCACCAGCAGTTCCCGGACGTCCGACTGCACCTGGTCACCGACCTGAGCAAGTACCACGACGCCCGCATCGACAACCAGCTCGCCACCGGCCACCTCGTCGCCGACGCCGCGATCCTCCAGACCACCCAGGACTTCGACCGCTGGAAGAACCAGGGCGAGCTGCTCAAGTACAAGCCGGTCGGCTGGGACAAGGTCTTCCCCAACGCCAAGGACAGGGACGGCTACTACACCGGCGTCTTCTACGGCGCCTTCTCCTACCTGGTCAACACCAAGCAACTCCCCACGAAGCCAGGCGACTTCAAGGCCACGGACCTGCTGAAGCCCGCCTTCAAGAACAAGCTGATCCTGACCTACCCGAACGACGACGACGCCGTGCTCTTCGGCTACAAGCAGATCGTCGACAAGTACGGCTGGAACTACCTCGCCCAACTGGTCAAGCAGAACCCCAAGTTGATCCGTGGCGTCCCGGGATCGGCCGCAGGGGTGGCGAGCGGCGACTACCTCGCCTCCGTCGCCGTCGGCGGCGACGCCCGCCCCAACGGCACCCAGGTCTTCTCGAACTCCGAGCGCTTCAACTCCTGGACCCAGCGCGGCGCCGTCTTCAAGAACGCACCCCACAAGGCCGGCGCCAAGCTCTTCCTGAGCTGGCTCGACTCCCAGGCCGTACAGAAGAACGCCATCGCCACCTGGACCTGGTCCGTCCGCAAGGACGTCGCCCCGCCGGCCGGCCTCCAGCCCCTGGCCTCGTACAAGAACACCGACCCCGACGCCTTCGCGAAGTTCATGAGCGACCGCGCCGCCGTCGAGCGCTTCCGCTCCCAGGTCGAGCTCTACTTCGGCCAGGTCAAGGGCGCCGACCCCGGCGACCCCGACGGAACCCTGGGCCGTACGCCCGGAGCGTTCTGACCCCTACTCAGACCGGACCCGGAGCGGTTCCACCACGGGCACGAGGGTGGAACCGCTCTGCGGCATGCCCTCGTGACACCCGGGGTGTACCAGCAGCTCATCCATGGCGTGGATGAGCGGGATAGCGGATTCGGATCGCGGAGAGGATGGCGACCGGGGACCCGGCGACCCATAGTCGTCCCTACCCGCACGCCGCTGTCCGGACCAGTCGGCCGGTGTGCGGCCGTCCCCGGCATGCCGTGCGCCGTCGGCGCCCGTGTCAGGCATGCCTGCTTCCGTACACCGTCCCTGGAGTCGCCATGCCCGGTTCCGTTCCGTCGCCGTCTCCCACCGCGGTCGGCGATGTCCCTCCGTCCTCCGTCCCCGTCTCGGGCCCGGCTCATGTGCTGCGTGTGACCCTGCTGATGGCGGGCAGCTGCCTTCCGATCCTGGGGGCGGTGCTCATCGCCCCGGTACTGCCGAAGATGCAGGACCACTTCGCGTCCGTACCGGGAGCCAAGGCGTTGGTGCCGCTCGCGCTGACCGTTCCGGCGCTGGCACTGGCCCTGCTGGCCCCGTTCGCCGGCGTGATCGTGGACCGGCTCGGCCGCACACGGCTGGTGATCGTGGCGACCCTGCTGTACGCCGTGTTCGGCACCGCGCCGCTGTGGCTGGATTCGCTGGGGGCGATCATCGCCAGTCGCGCCCTCGTCGGTGTCGCCGAGGCCGCGATCATGACGTGCTGCACGACGCTGATCGGCGACTACTACTCGGGCCACCGGAGGGTGAAGTACCTGGCCCTGCAGACCATGTGCGCCTCCGCGTCGGCCACCGTCTTCTTCGTGCTGGGAGGCGCCGCCGGATCCGCGGGCTGGCGTATGCCCTTCTGGGTCTACGCCGTGAGCCTGGCGCTCGCCCCGCTGATGGCCACCGTCCTGACCAACCCGCCGTCCCACCCGGCCGCGGAGAAGACCTCCGCCGCAGTCGCACTCCAACGCACCTTCCCCTGGCGGCAGTTGGCGGGCATCTGTGCCCTCACCTTCTTCGGGGCGATGGTCTTCTACACCGTCCCGGTGGAGATGGCGTATCTGCTCGACGACCCTGGGGGTGGAGAACTCCGGCGTGATCGGCCTGGCCACCGCGGTCGCGAGTGCCGCCACCGTGGGCGGTGCGGTCACCTTCGCCCGTCTCAAGCGCTCTCCCGACCCGATGCTGCCCGTCGTTCTCGCGGTCTGCGCGGCCGGCTTCGGGGTGATGTTCCTGGCGGCCAACGCGCCATTGCTGGTCCTCGGGGCCGTCGTCAACTGCGTGGGCACCGGCATGCTGCTTCCCGCCCTTCTCACCAGTGCCATGTCCCGGCTGGCGTTCGAGGACCGGGGCCGCGGTACGGGACTGTGGACGGCGGCCTTCTTCGGCGGCGAGTTCATCTGCCCGCTGGTGCTGCTCGCCGGGGAGTCGGCGGTGGAAAGCCTGGCGGGAGCCGTGGGCGTGCTGGGGCTGTTCGCCGCCCTCGTCGCGGCAGGGCTGTGGGTGTCCCGGCGCCGGGCGGCCACGGCCGGTCCCCGCCCCCTGCCGGAGCAACTGGCCTGACCTCATTCAGATACGGCAGAGCACCCCCCTCAAAGGCGCGGGAAACTGCGCGACCAGCCACGCGCAAGCCGCAGCCGCGTCCCCGACGGGTTGCGCATCGGCGGGTGCGGCTACCGCTCCATGAGCGTCGCCCCCACCTCCCCGGCCTTCCGGCGGAGCCAGATGTGGGCGGCGTCCTGGGTGTGCACCGGGTGCCACCACATCGCTTCCTGTACGGGCACCGCTTCGAAGGGACAGGGCAGAACCCGTACCGCGGCCGCGCGAACCGCCCGGCGCGCCAGGCGCTCCTGGATCATCGCGACGCGACTCGTGCCCTCGACCATGTGGGGCAGCAACTGGAAGGTCTGCACCGAGACCTCCACCCGGGGGCTGATGCCGATCATGCTGAGCTGGCGGGCGGCGGGGGCGTCGTAGGGGCGCTGGTAGACGGCCCAGGGCAGGCGGGCGAGCTGGTCGAGGGTGAGTTCGTCGCCGACGTCGGGGTGGTCGTCGGCGACCATGCACAGCCAGCGGTCCTGGTGGAGGTCGACGGCGGGGAAGCCGTCGATGATGCCGTGCGGCAGCAGCAGACCGTCGACGGTGCTCAGCACCGTGGCGGTGTTCTCGACCGCGGCGGGCGTCGAGTGCTGGAACGCGAGCCGGATGCCGGGCGCTTCCCGGTGCAGGGCGCGGGCGAGCGCGGAGCCGAACACGGCGGCGCCGTAGTCGGAGGCGAGCAGGGTGAACTCGCGGCTCTCGACGGCCGGATCGAAGTCGGCCTGGCTGGCGAAGACCCGTTCCAGCAGGTCGCAGGCGGTGGCGCTGCGATCCCTCAGGGCCACCCCGAGGGGCGTCAGCTCGTAGGCGTTGCCGGTGCGGGCGAGCAGTTCGTCGTCGAAGTGGCGGCGCAGCCGGGACAGCGCGGCGCTCATCGCGGGCTGGCTGAGTCCGACGCGCTCGCCGGCCCGGGTGACGTTGCGCTCCTCCAGCAGCGCGCGCAGGGCGAGGACCAGGTTGAGGTCGAGTCGGGACAGGTTCACCAGGCACCACCCATGCGAGACGTACGCGAGCAAGGACCATCCACGCCATGGATTCGGCACATCCACAGGATCTATTCCCGTGATTGGTCGATCGAGGCCACAGTAGACCGCAACCCAGCAGGAGGAAATCTGATGGCAACGCTCGCGCAACCTGCCGGCCCGTTCGCGCTCGGCACGTTCTCCGCCCAGGACGGTGATCCGTTTCCCGGCCTCCTGGCGAAGGAACGCGTACTCGACCTGAGCAGCACCCTGGACCGGGCACCGTCCGGCCTGCGCGACGTGGTGGAGCGGTGGGAGGAGACCCTCCCCGTCCTGCGCTCCCTCGCGGACGACGACACCCTCGACTGGCGGCCCCTGGACGACCTGCGCGTGCACGCCCGGATCAAGCCCCGCCAGATCTCCCAGTCCGGCGCCAACTACTGACAGCACATGATCGACCTGGAGGTCGCCCACCGCTCCCCGGACGACCCGCGCACCGTCGAGGAGGCCCGCGAGGAGATCACCGCGGTCATGGACCGCCGGGCCGCCGAGGACCTCCCGTACGTCTTCATCGGTCT